>NZ_LUKY01000033.1:0-300000 GCF_001881495.1 Candidatus Rickettsiella isopodorum
AAATGGCAAGAAAATTCTCCTGCGGAATGGATAAAAAAGATAAATGATTTGCGTCATTTGCCCTTTTCTATACGAGAGAAAGCGATGCACAGTATTAATGAATATCAACAGTGGTCAAATTTTCATGCTAACGAAAAAAAGAGCCCCTCATGAAAAATAGAAAATACTTTTTTGAGAAAATATGAGCACCTGTAAAAATAATAATAATAATGAGGATACTATGCGCATTCTATTAGTAGAAGAGGATGGAGCATTAAATGATGAAGTCAAAAAAGGGCTAAAACCGTATGGTTATACGGTGGATCGAGTGACCAATGATAAGGTCACGTTAAGTTATATAAAAACTGAAACATTTGATGTTATTTTACTTGATTTAAATTTATCGGATCCACATGGATTAAGTATCCTTCATAAGATACGTGGACCGGGCATCACAACGCCTATACTTATCTTAACCGTATCTCAATCCGCTAAAGAGAGAATAAAAGTTTTAGATAATGACGCGGATGGTTATTTAACTAAACCCTTTGACTTAGATGAACTATCCGCCAGAATACGCGCGTTACAACGACGTTCCGCCAATAACCGAGCCTCTCCTGTATTAACGTATGAGGATATCGAATTAAACCCCAGTTTATTTACCGTTACGCTCAAAGGACTCGCTATTAGTCTGTCTCGCCGTGAATTTAGCTTACTGCAAAAATTATTAGAAAATGCCGGTCACGTTGTTTCGCGCGACTTACTTACGCAATGCCTCTATGGTTGGGGGGATGAAATCGATAGTAATACACTCGAAGTCCATGTCCATAATTTACGAAAGAAATTAGGCAATCCTCACTTTATTCATACCGTACGCGGTATAGGTTATAGGTTAGTGAGGGAACCTATTTAATTTTATTAAGAAAGCGCATTAATACCCCATGTGATACTAGTGAACAATAATAAAGAAGGAGAATAGCTATGACTAAACTACAAGCCCGTTTTAAAGATTCGATCACTTTGCCACATAAAAGCACCGCTGTTTTAATGACGGCTATTAGTTGTGGAAACCAAGGACAAACTGGAGATCATTGGGATCATTTTTGTGATCTAGTTGATCATTGTTATAAAGAAAAAAGTATCGAAAAATTAATCGTTGTCACAACAGGAGGGCTACAACGGCATTATGTATCATTAGAATCAACGCCACTTTCAGATCAAGAAATAGAAGAAAAAATCCATGAATTTGATCGTCAATGGATAAAAAAGAACATCAAGATTCCTTCTAAATATACTTTACCGATTGAAATCATTAGCTGGAAAGAGCTATTAACTAAATCTTATTCAATAGATTCGCAAAATTTCGAGGAATTTTTTAAAAAAGTTAGAGACGATTATGATCATAACGATCGTGAATTTAAAAATTTAGTCAATAAGCATGCCTCAACTTACGTGACAAAAAAAATGAATCGCTTTGTGAAAGAAAAAATAGAGGTAAGTTATGACTATTTTTTAAAAGTTGCGGTTAATTACGTGCTGGAAGAATGCGCAGCGATACTTCAATTACATAAGTGTAATGCGGATTTATTCACCTACCCAGGTGGCATCAACCCACCTGGTCGCCATATCTGGAATAAGTATTTTAAAGATTCCTCGCTACGATATATTCGGTATGAAATAAAACTTGATAAATCATTACAGTCTGATTCATCGGCTTCTTCGTCTCTATCAAAATCTACCTTTTTTAAGGAGCAGCCTTGTCATCTTGCTTGTTACATCCAATGCAATTTAAAAGCCCATAACTGGAATTTACCTCAAGAAATACGGTTTATTAAAGAATTTAAAAAATTAATCCGTCAGATTGATCAATCAGAACAAGACGCTATCGATCAAAGAAAAACAATAACACATAGGAAGAGTATATGATTTCAAACACTATTAAACAGATCGCCGATGCATTAGGTACTCTTTTCCCTCTCAATCTTTTCCTTATCAATGAAGATGGAATCATTCAATGGGTTAATGAGCATATGCTTAAAGCGGCCAACCAAACGGAACTGAAAGCAATTCAAGGAAAACATGTGAGGATGTTCGGAGAAAAAGAATGGCTAACCACTAAAAGTGTGATTACCTCTAAAGAAAAATCTATTTTATTCGAAGATGTTCGTCAAAAAAATTTCTTCACTATCAAAATTCCACATAGTGAAGACGGTTTTCGAGGTGTTATTGGACTGTCGTTTGATATTACGGCGTTAAGAAAAGCAGAGGTCGCTAAACAAACCTTCTTAACCAATATGAGTCATGATTTACGTACCCCTTTAACAGGTATCCTAGGTCTTGCTGAAATCCAAGCCGAGCTAGGAACCCAAGCGCAAGATAAAGAATATGGTGTATGGATCTATCAGGCGGGAAAGCAGCTTTTAGAATTACTGACTGCTGTCCTAGACATCTGTGCACTTGAAAACCCTGTTGATCTAATAAAAAAGGAAGAAATAGATTTAACCCAGTTTGTTAATGAGATCAGGGAATTAATGGAACCTTCTATGCTCAATAAAGGTTTAAGCTTTCACGTCAAGCGTGATATGTCGCTGCGGTTTATTTTTAGTGATTCTATCAAGTTAAAGCGAGTCTTAGTCAATCTCCTCTCTAACGCCGTCAAATTTACTCATGAAGGAGAAATTACCTTAGCTATAAAATGGCTCGATCTAACTACTCATACACAAATAGAAATGCAGGTAATCGATACAGGAATTGGTATTCCTGAGGATAAATTGGATAAGGTATTTGATCGTTTTTATCGTGTTGATTCTTCTTACCGAACTAAATATCTCGGTAGTGGATTGGGTTTATCTCTTGTTAAAGAAAGTTTAGAACAATTAGGTGGATCAATAAAGGTTACGAGCCAAGAAGGAAAAGGGAGTTGTTTTACAATAACGCTGGATGTTCTTTAGCACCACTGAATTCTCCCAAGGATTAGTAATATTGCAAGAAACCTTGCTTTCTTTATTAACTCAACCCTGGAGAACAATCGAACTCGATCAACTTTTCTTTTGTCCCTATCATCAGGTTGATGCGAAGGCAACTCAGGATTTTTATAATGAATTATTAAAATCATTAAGCAGAAATTCTTCCTTGAAACAATTAAGTATAACTCCTTTCTCGCTTTCTAAATATCGAGACAATTTAATTTCTTTTTTAGCTACTGCGAAATTAGAACATTTGCATCTCGATATTACCGAAGCCGATCCATCGTCTTGGGAAGCATTTTGTCAAGTTTTGGAGCGACATTCTTCGCTTCAATCATTAAATTTAGGTAACAGTGCTCTTGATAGCTTTGCTTATAAGGCCTTGGCTAATCTATTAGATAAGAATTATAAAATTAAAATCACGCTACCAGAACCCACTGATGCAGAGTTACTAAGTGCCTATCAACCTTTAAAAAAGCGTTTATCAAAGCCAGGCTTAGAGCGATTCAAAGAAAAATATTTAACGCAAGATAGGTTATTTCAAATTGCCATTAAATCGTTAGAATTACTGAAAAAACTTAAACTCAATAACTATCAAGCGACACAACAAGCACAATTAGAAAAACAATTTGAGTTTTTATTAAAAGGTCAAGCCGCTTTGGCTTTTACTGATGGAAACTATACTGACGTTCTACATCGTATTTATCAGGAACATCACCATCTGATTGACGAAGAATCCCCTTATCTTGTTCAATTGCACCTGAATACATTACCCGCCAATAAAACTAAAACGATGGGCTCTATTTTGCTGGAAAAGGCTTTAGAAACTAATAATCAAAGAGCTATACAGACCTTATTAAATGCGAATGCTAATTTGTTTGAATTTCATCCTCATGAGGATGAACCTTTTTTAGTTAAAGTTCTGCAAAATTCAGGAACTATAAAAGAACTTGTGTTAGATCATATTCGGCAATATTCACAATTGGAAGAATCTGATCTGTTTCAACTACAAATTGCAGATGGAAGTAAAACAATCGGTTATGTTTTGCTGGAAAAAGCTTTAAAAACTCAAAATCCGTCAGCGCTAAAAGCTTTACTTAATATCCATGTCAATTTATTTGAATATCCTGACAATAATGAAGAACCCTTTTTAGTTAAAGTCCTGCAAAGTAAAGGAATTTTAAAAAGAATGGTTGTGGAATATATTCAACAGGATCAGCAGATCATGAATCTTGCTATAGAATTTTTTGGTCCTAGTTCTAAATTAAAAAACCTATTTGGAGAATTTAAAGATCACTTAGATAATTATGGCGCCCAACTGGTGAAAAGAGATAATCCTTCTCTTTTAGTATCGATAGCTAAAAAAATATTAATGACTTGGAGACAAATAGTCGACTTTGAAAATCCTTCAGATAAAAGGGGCCAAGAGTGTGCAGAGATGTATCTAAATTTAAATGAATGTCTGCAAGTTTCTGAACAAGAACTCACTCTGTATAATTTTTTTGATAAGATGCATAAGATAATAATCAAAATGAAAGAAAACTCGACGGAGGCTATACGTGGTTTCTTTAACTCATCATTTTTACATGAAAAAAGTTTAAAATTAATCACTAAATTTGAATATGAATTGCTGGATTCTAAAAAATCAGTCTTTGATAAAAGCATAAATCAAATCAAAGAAGCGCGTGAACAAGATAGATTGGTATTTAATGAACAAATTGAAATGATGAAAACAGAGAATGCTGAAATGAGAAAAACGCAAGCACAAATGGAAGCACAGATTCATAAATTAAGTAAGCAAATGGGTGCCCATGGGTTTTTTCCAGAAGCGAAACCTCCGCTTTTTAACTTGCCCAATCAAGCTAACAATGAAGCACAAGGAGCTTTTCAGCCCTAATCATCAAAGGATTTATTAAATGAGATGATAATAACTATGTTAATTGCAGATATTGGTCTGAGACTTTCTTATAAACCCTTTGAATGGATGTCCTGGTGGTGGAGAATAAAATGGGGAGATTTTATTGAAGTTTCCCCTCAGATCAGTGTAAGGTATTCTCTATGGAAACGCGAAGATAGTCATTTGAAAAATCTTAAGCTATGCGGTCTTTCTCCTGCTGAACTACAAAAGGAAATTGCAGCTTATTGGGAAAAGCCTTTTTGGCGCCGTTGGCTATTAAGTTTTTTCACGGATATTGATAACAAGATCGTTATTTTAGCTTATTATAAGCGTTGTTTGTCTTTTAGGATTATTCGTAAGGATCATCCTGTGTTAGAGAAACGTATAATACTTTCTGAACCAGAACAACGACTGATAAACTCACTTATTAATAAAGTAAAACAGGATACCACTGTATTAGAAAACTATTTAGAAAAATACGCAGGAAATACTCAATGGATCGAGAAAAACTTGGATTTATTATTAACAAAATTTGAAAAGAAAAGACAAAAGGTTTTTGCAAAATTATTAAATAAATATTTAAAAGAGCTGTCTAACGGGTATGATCGTAAATCTTTACGAAAAAAATTAGAAGAAGAATATCAAAGGATGGAAAAAATGCTCAAAAATTATATAAAAAATTCATGTCAAGAAAATAGTATTCAACAAGAATCAAGCTTGCCTATTGAAGAAAATTCAAATCAAGAGTTGATGTATGTAGGTTCTGTGACAGTAATGGATAAAAATGAGGAATCTTATGTCGATAGTAATGCCTGTTCGATGGATGCCAATGAATGGCTTGATTTAAATGAATGGCTAACCCTACAACGACAAACCCTAAAAAAAATGCTAAAAGAGGAGCTTCCGTCTTACGACGTAATCCAATCCTTATTAGAAAAAAATTTGAACAGATTACAATTACTTATTGATACGCAGTTGAAAAATCATGAAAATAAAATCAATGAAGTGAGGTATAGGCGAGTTAACTATAAGGATGCTTTAGACCGGTCTGAGTTTTTACAGCATCGATTAACCTATTTTTTTCGACATTGTAGTTTATTATTTCATCCAGATAAATCTCATGGTGATGAGCGTTTAAAGTTAATCCAAACTGAGTTATTTAAAGCGTTTCAATACTTTGCTGAAAACTCGCTTGAAAGACTGAGTAAAGGCTTAACGAAATTAAAGCGATATATTCCTAAATGGAAGTTAAATTTAGATAAACTACTAGAGGAAGCAGAACGCGATAGAAAAGAGTTTAGAGAGTGGATGGATCAAAAATTTTCAGAATTAGAGGCAGAAAATGCCGAAACGAGAAAAAACCAAGCGCGGATGCAAACAGAAATTAATGCTATGGAAACAGAGATTAGTGTCTTAACGAAAAAAATGAATATTCATATGTTTTATTCAGAAGCGAAAGAGCAAGGGCAAACTTGGCAAACTTTAAATTATTCTTCACCTCGACCATGACGGATTCCTATCGAATTGATTATAGATTTTTCAATTATTTTTCTGTATCCAATTGTTCAGCTTGAAAATGTGAACCATGCCAAGAAACCGGTACATTCACTTGTAAAGGCGCCCTCCAGGCACAACTAGCTATCCAGCCGATTAGACTTCCTAAGAATAAGAGTAGTAATATTTTTTTTATCATAAAAAAGTATATTTAATATTTAATAACAAAATTAACCGCACTATTTAAAGGCCTTGATTCATTACCCCCTTGATAATCAACGTAAGCACTGTTGGGATACGTACCGTGGTAACATTTTTCAGTCATGGCTTCTTTACCTCTCGGGGGATCTTCAAAACCTGTGGTATAAGAATGGTTATGAGTCAGTATTTCATCCAATTCGAGCGATCCAATAGTGTTTTTAATCAGTCCTTGTCCATAGTTAAAAAATCGATCACCGGTATCTAGTTTAGCCTCTTTATCCCAGCCTCTTAAGAAGGTGCCTCGTAAATCTGGCACGGCAAAATAAGCTTGGTTAATCGCTATGATCGTCTTTGCGTTGACTTGTTCTGCGGTATCGGTTTCTTCAATATCAACAACAATACCTACTCCTCCAAGCTTACGAAAACAATTATTTAAGCACTCGGAGTTTGTTTTTACTTATAAAGGTGAACCTATAAAACAATGTAATACTAAGGCATGGAAAAAAGCGTTAAGTCGAGCAGGAATAGAAAATTTTCGTTGGCACGATTTACGTCATACTTGGGCTTCCTGGCATGTGCAAAATGGAACTTCTTTACAAGAGTTACAACAACTAGGAGGTTGGAGTTCTTTTAAAATGGTATTACGTTATGCGCATTTAAATAGTGACCAACTTAAACGAGCAGCAGAAAGAATTGCTGGTACAAAATTGGTACATTCAACTTTACATGGTTAGGTAGGTTAGTATCTAAGTCTTTGATTTTACTGGTGGGCCGTGATGGAATCGAACCATCGACCAATAGATTAAAAGTCTACTGCTCTACCAACTGAGCTAACGGCCCCATGAAAACGGAAGCCGAGATTGTAGACAATTTGGTAGTGAATAGCAATCCTAATACACATTTTTTTTCGATTAGTGCAATCATTGCTTAACCCAGCCCTTCAATCTATTGATTTTTACTCTTAGATAATTCGGTAGCCATTTAATTTTCTAAAGGTCTATAAAATTCCTGAAATTCCCCCGAACAAACCAAACGAAGAAGTCACTAATAAAATCACACCCACTAATAAAGCATAAGCGGGTTTTAAACGAAACGCTTTAGGTAAAGTACGCAACGCTAAAAGATACAGAAAGCCCAAGACAATGGGTAATAATAAGGCGTTCATTACTTCGACACCCACACTTAGATTCACTAAATTCACACTGCCGGAAGCTACCAGTATGCCACCTAGAATTAAAATTAAGGTATAAACTCCGTAAAACCAGGGTGCTTCTTTAGGATGATGCTCTAAAGACCGACGAAACCCCATCACTTCACCTAAACCCCAAGCCGCGGTTAGAGAAACTACAATACTCGCAACCAGTGCCGCACCCGTCATACCGAGAGCAAATAAAACTCGACCCGTTGTAAAACCTAAACTGGGCGTAATCGCCTGACTAATTTGTTGGACGGTATTAAGCGGCGCTAATGGATTTATTTTTCCGATAGTGGCTGCAGTAGCAATCAATAAGGCGGCCATAATTAATTGCGTAATGATCGCCCCTATCGCTGTATCCCAGCGTGCTATTCGTAAATGACTGGCATTAAGTCCCTTATCTAATACCGCTGATTGCTGATAAAAAATCATCCAGGGCATAATCACAGCACCAATATTTCCGGCCAGTAAATAGAGGTAAGATTTATTCTGCCAGGGAATATGCGTAAAGCCGCTCAGTATTTCATGCCCTACCGGTCTAGCATCCCAAGCAACCCATAAGAAAACCAATTCGAATAATCCTAATAGAATAGCGATCCGTTCAACCGAACGATAAGAACCAGTCCAAGCGACTAAGGTCAAAAAAGCCACCACTAAGGATAAGGTTTCCCAGGCCGGAATATTAAAGAGTGCTCCCACGCCTGCCAAACCACTAAACTCACTGAGTATGGCGCCAATACACGAAATCACTAAGGTTGATACTGACAACCATGCCCACGTTTTACCAAAATAATGTTTAATTAACTCGCCATGACCCATCCCTGTGGCAATACCTAACCGTATCGTTAATTCCTGGGCGATATATAGGATAGGCATTAAAATAAACTGTAATGCTAATAATCTATAGCCCCAAACAGCACCACTTTGAGCGGCGGTAATTAAACTACCGGCATCGGTATCAGCCAACATGACCACTAAACCTGGCCCTAATAGACTCAGCCAAAATAAGGGTTTTTTTAGAGGTCGTCGGTTACTTAAAACAGATGAAACAGACATACTTATCAGTCATTTTTGTAATTATTCTGGCTCAGAGTTTATCAACTATTATAGAGGAGTTCAATAGTAATGATAATCATTATCAATTATACAGACTGCGATTCGGCCTACTGAGGCAAGTCTTTACGTTAGGGATGAGGGGGGTTTTTTCAAAATAGTCCAATAGAAACAGACGGCTAAACCCAACACACTTAAAAACCCAAACCCGCTGGCAAGTGCTTGCCAACTTATAGGTAAAACAGCAAATAGGCGCGGATTTCCTGTAATAGATAAAGGAATAGCAAGAAATACATCCATTAAAGCGGCGCCCGCTACTAAACCACAACTTAACAAAATGGCATTGTGCTGTTGAAAATCCGATGGGGTTGTTTGGCGATTGATTTTTTTCTGTAAAAAAAACTTAATCCCATAAGCAAACAAACTTCCTATAAACAAGGGTGTAGAAGAGCTTAATGGTAAATAAATTCCCATGCCGACACCCAACAAAGAAAGATTAATTTTTCCTACTGTGTTCACTATGATTAATACCAGCATGATAGCCCCGCCCATCGCTAACATGTTCCAAGGTAGATCATGATTAAATACACCTTGCGTTAAACCGGCCATCATGGCGGCAGGTGGCGCCGGTAAAGTTTGTTGGGGATCCATACCCGCATGGGGTAATACGGTGGTTAATCCATAAACATTAAAAAGCAACTGCATCACGTAGGGAATAACTAAAGATGCGATGACAACACCGAGTATCAACATAAGCTGTTGCCGCCAAGGTGTCGCACCAATTAAATGCCCTACTTTTAAATCTTGAATATTATCGTTCGCTATGCACGCTGCACCCGCTACGACGGCACCAATAATGATCGTTATCGCCGCTGCATTGAGTAGTTGTGAACTTAGCAAGTCTTGTCCTTTAAAAAACAGCACGCCACGTAAAATTAATGCCATGAATAGCAAGCCTGAAATGACAATAGCAGAACCAGGACTCGCTGTTACACCCACCAAACCGGAAAAATAACCGCAAAGCGCTGCAAATACAAAACCTATCACAAGCACATAAAGCACCGCAACGACAAGAAATAATTGCGGAAACGTAAACAGTAAACTTTGAATAGGTAATAGATAATTGAATAAGAAATAAATACTGAAAATAACTAAAACTAAACTCGAAAGTAAATAATTCAGCGGGATATCTTGCTCGGTAGGTGATAGCTGATTTTTTAACGGATGAAATAGACCTCGTAGTAATAAACGCAAGCTGAGATAAAAAGGACGTAATAAATTTAATAACGTCCAGAATCCGGCTGCTAACATTGCACCCAAACCAATATAATGTATGTCACTAGAATAAACAGCTAAGCTTTTTGCTAAAATAAAAGTGTTACCTACTGGCATCAAATAACTTAGTAAGGGTAAACTAATCCCCCAAGCAATAAACGCGCCTAACAACAAGCTAAGTCCTACATTCCAACCAATTAAATAACCGACGCCGATTAACGCGGGTGCGAAACCTAAGCCAAAACCGATAATTTTCGATTGTCCGAATACCACCCATTTTTCAGTGGACACGGCAATAATTTTTAAACCTGTTTGCGCAAATTCCAAACCCGCTCCCAAACTAGTGCCAACTAACATTTTATTAATAGGAAAACTTTGTTTTTGACTTAACTTTAAAACTTCGGATATGGCACGCGCTTCTGGAAAATAAAGTTGTGGCGTATTGATTAAAATTTTACGTAACGGAATCGAAAATAAAATACCTAATAATCCTCCTAAACAAGCAATTGCAAAATTTGCAAAATAAGGAAAATGATTCCAATAACCGATAATGATCAGCGCGGGAATCGTAAATACGATACCTCCTGCAACCGCTTCCCCCGCTGAAGCGGCGGTTTGAATCAAATTCGCTTCAAAAATATTTCCATTGTGAAATAAACGCAGGATTGCCATCGCTAATATGGCGGCAGGAATAGATGCTGAAGGTAAGATACCTACTTTTAAAGCTAAGTAAGTACTTGATGCCGCCAACAATAGCGCTAAAAAGATTCCTAAGACAACCACTCTTAAAGTAATAATCCCGGTCTGCGATCTGTTGTCATCTTGCATAACGATATAATTAAATGAAATCAGCTTGAATATAATCTTTTAGGACACTTGGAATACGTATTTTTCCCTCTTTAGTTTGATAGTTTTCCATCAATGCCACTAAGGTACGACCCACTGCTAAACCTGAACCATTAAGCGTATGTATCAATTCAATTTTACCGGTTTCCGGATTACGCCAACGAGCCGCTAAACGCCGTGCTTGAAACGATTCAAAATTACTACACGATGAAATTTCACGATAAGTATTTTGACTAGGCAACCATACTTCGAGGTCATAAGTTTTTGCCGAACTAAAACCCAAATCGCCGGTACACAAAGCAACCACACGGTAAGGTAATTCTAATTTTTGTAGTATCGTCTCGGCTTCCTGGGTTAATTCTTCTAAAGCGTGATAGGAATTTTTGGGTTCTACAAAACGAATCAATTCTACCTTTTCAAATTGATGTTGACGGATCATACCACGGGTATCTTTACCATAAGAGCCCGCTTCGCTACGAAAACAGGGCGTATGAGCAACATATTTTTTAGGGAGATCCGTCGCCGTGTAAATAGTATCGCGAGCGAGATTGGTCACGGATACTTCAGCGGTAGGAATGAGATAAAAACCTTGCTCACCTTTTAAACTAAATAATTCATCCACCAAATTAGGTAATTGGCCTGTGCCGAGTAGACTTTCGCTATTGGCAATATACGGCACATAGACTTCTTGATAAGCATGTTGTTTAGTATGCACCTCTAACATAAATTGAATCAACGCCCGTTGTAACTTCGCCAGCTTGCCAATCAATACGACGAATCGGGATCCGGCAATTTTGCTTGCACTGGAAAAATCCATCAAGCCGTTTACTTCACCTAATGCCACATGATCTTTTACAGAAAAATCAAAATGAGGTACTTTTCCCCAATGACGCAACACCTTATTCTGAGATTCATTCTGTCCAACAGGTACTGATTCGTGCGGTAGGTTGGGAATAGTTAAATAAATAGCTGATAATTCCTCGAGTACCTCCTTGAGTTGACCTTCACACACTTCACGTTGTTTTTTTATCCCTGCAACTTCTTCGAGTAAGGCCGTGATTGATTCTCCTTTGGACTTTGCTAAGCCTATCGCTTTTGCGCTGCGATTACTCTTGTTCTGCAAAGTTTCTGTTTCAGATTGTAGCTCTTTGCGACGTGATTCTAAACGCGATACCAAACGTGTATCGAGTTGATAGCCACGATTAGCTAGTTGTTTAGAAATTTCTTCAATTTGAATATCGTTACGTAAATACTTGGGATCTAACATATAATGCCTAGATTGCTCTTTTTTAAAACGGTAAGCTAAAAAGTAATTATGACTGCAATTATCATCGATGGCAAAGCGATTGCTCAACAAACACGCCTCGCTCTCAAACGTCGACTGAACCAACGGCGCAAACAAAACCTTATCACACCTGGTTTAGCGGTCGTTTTGGTCGGTGAAGACGCGGCTTCGAAAATTTATGTCCGTAACAAACGAGATGCTTGTCGAGATATAGGTATCCACTCGATGGCCTATGATTTAGTCCAGCACACCACTGAACTCGAATTACTTCATTTAATTACAACCTTGAATGCTGATCAGAAAGTGCACGGTATACTCATTCAACTGCCTCTTCCTGCTTCTATTAATACCGGGCGTATTCTCGATAGTATCGATCCGAAAAAAGATGTGGATGGTTTTCATCCAAGCAACTTAGGTCTTTTAGCACAAGGCCGCCCTTTTTTACGGCCTTGTACTCCTTATGGCGTAATGCGTTTATTGGCTTATGAAAAAATTCAACTAAAAGGTTTAAATGCTGTTATTGTCGGCACTTCAAATATCGTAGGTAAACCCTTGGCCTTAGAGCTCTTAAATGCAGGTTGTACCATCACACTATGTCACAGTGCCACTCGTAATTTACACACTCATATCCGACAAGCCGATGTGTTAGTTAGTGCTATAGGTAAAGCAGGCATTATTCAAAGCCCTTGGATCAAACCCGGTGCTATTGTGATTGATATCGGAATCACACGCACACCCAGTGGAAAACTGCATGGTGATATCGAATTTTCCAGTGCTAAAGAAATTGCGGGTTATATTACTCCTGTACCGGGCGGCGTGGGCCCTATGACGGTGGCTATGTTATTAGAAAATACTTTATTTGCTGCTGAGTGTCAGGATATCGAGTAATCATTAACTATCAAATTGGTTATGGGATAAAGTTTATAGGATCAAAAAATATTCTGTAACAAAAAAGCTTTTTTATCATTAAAAATCTATTGCGCTTTTTTGGCTAACGCGCAAGCTTGGTATAATGTTTCTTTCAGTTTACTTTCTGTAAAGGCTAACTCTGGATAAATTCCTGCATTAAGACGTATTCCATAACGGAAGGGTTTGCATTGAAAAAAATAAAAGAGTGTTTTGGATGAAACTAATTCAACTTTTTTTAAGTAGATGGCTTCATCCAATCCTTTACGCGTTATTTTTTTAAGAATCTTTAAACTTATTTGTCTAGACAAATCTTGATAGAATCCTTTGAAAACATCATACGCTGTTTCAAGTTCATCGGGTCTAACTTGTTTTAATAGAGGGTTATTTTGGAGTATATTTTCCCATACTTGTGAAACCAGAGGTTTATAATGATCTGTATTTCCTATCTTTTTTTGAAGTCTTACTTGTTTTTTCCTTTTAAATAAACCTAAAGCTTTTTCTTTTTTGTTTTCATAATGAACGGATGACAAATCGGAAACGTTAACATTTTCATACGGAATAACTCCTCTACGATTTTCTTCAAGCGGCCATTTTAATAATGAAGGGACCTTTTTCTCGAGGTACATTTGTTTATCTTTGTTATGAAAAAGTTCATCCCAGTCAAAATACGGAATAATAACTACAGACCAACCTAGTTTTTCAAAAAGGTGCTTATTAAATTGACTCGATAGATTCAGACTCTTACCTACATAATGATCCGGACCATTGACTTGTATAAGAATTTTTTCTTTGGGACAAGCAATATCCACACGTGTAAAACCTATAAAATACTCATTTATAAATTCAGTTTCTGGGAAAGAAACAGTTAGCTGCTGAAATATGCTTTGCTGCAGCTTAGACTGAATTGTTTTTTCTGATTTAAATTTGAGCTTAAGCCGATCGCTTTTAATAACTGTTTCAAGTTCGTCTGTCATGAGATCAGGTTGATATTGATGAATTTGATAAAGTTGTTTAGCGATGATGGGATCTAATTCTTTTAGAATAATTTTTTCATTATTTTTAATTATTTCTCTCATCTTAATTAATAAAAAATTTGAATAATCCGCGAGTTGGAATAGAGAACCTGTGAAGGCTAGACTAACAATAGTCTGCGCATTAAAATCATGGACTCTTTCGGGAATGCACTCAACGAGAATGTCTATCGCTTTTAAGTAAATAGATTTCTTCATGCACTCAGGCCACTTGGTGAATGCGTTAAGTATGTTTGCAATATTGTGCGAATCAAAAGTATTCGCTCTTTCAGGAATGCAGTCAACGAGCGCGTTCATCGCTTTTAAGTAAGACATTTCCTTTATCCGATTAGGCCACTTGCTTAATGCGTTGAGTGTATTCGAAATATCTTGTGCATTAAAGTCATCGGCTCTTTCGGGAATGCAGTCGATTAGTATCTCTATCGCTTTTGAGTAAGAGACTCGCTTCATGGACTTAGGCCACTTACTGAGTGCATTGAGTATATTCGCAATATACTGTGCATTAAAATCATGGCTTTTTTCAGGAATGCAGTCAATAAGCGCATCAATCGCATTAAGATAAAAAACTCCCCTCGTGCGTTCAGGCCACTTGCTTAGTGCATTGAGTGTATTCGCAATCTCCTGTGTATTAAAATCATGCGCTTTCTCAGGAATACAGCTAACAAGCCCATCTATCACTTTTTGGTAAGAAGCTTTCTTAATACATTGAGGCCATTTGCTCAATGCATTGAGTGTATTCGAAATATCCTGCGCATTAAAGTCACGCGCTCTTTCGGGAATGCACTCAACGAGCCTGTCTATCGCTTTTGAGTAAACGGATTTCTTCATGCACTCAGGCCATTTGCTTAGGGAGTTGAGTGTATTTGCAATCTCCTGTGCATTAAAGTCATAAACTCTTTCAGGGATACCGCTTGCTAGCGTATCCATTGCTATTGCGTAAGAAGCCTCCTTCATACATTCAGGCCATTTAATCAGTGTATTAAATATATTCGCAATCTCCTGCGCCTTAAAGGTATGAGCTTTTTGAGGAATGCGGCTAACAAGTACATCCCTCGCTTTTACGTAAAAGCCTCTCTCTGTCATGCGCTCAGACCACTTGCTTAATGCATTAAGCGTACTCGCAATACCCTGAGTATTAAAACCATGGATTTTCTCGGGAATACAGTCAACTAATGTATCGATTGCTTTTGAGTAAGAGACTACCTTCATGTGCTCAGGCCATTTGCTTAATGCATTGAGTGTATTCACAATACCCTGTGCATTAAAGTCACGCACTCTTTCGGGAATGCAGTCGATTAGTATCTCGATCGCTTTTGAGTAAGAGACTCGCTTCATTGATTGAGGCCATTTGCTTAATGCATTAAGTGTATTCGCAACCCCCTGTGCATTAAAGCCATAGGCTTGTTCGGGAATGTAATCGACTAGTATATCTATTGCTTCTGAGCAAGAGGATTTCTTCATGCACTCAGGCCATTTACTCAGTGCATTGAGTGTATTCGCAATATACTGTGCATTAAAGTCATGGGCTCTTTCGGGAATGCAATCGATTAGTGTATCGATCGCTTTTGAGAAAGAGATTCGCTTCATACATTGAGGCCACTTACTTAATGCATTAAGCGTACTCGCAATACCCTGTGGATTAAAGTCATGCGCTCTTTCGGGAATGCAATCAACAAGTGCATCCATCGCTTTTTGGTAAGAAGCTTGCTGCATACATTGAGGCCACTTACTCAATGCGTTGAGTGTATTCGAAATATGCTGTGCCTTAAAATCACAGGCTTTCTCGGGAATGCAGCTAACAAGCGCATCCATCGCTTTTTGGTAAGAGACTCGCTTCATACATTGAGGCCACTTACTCAATGCGTTGAGTGTATTCGAAATATCCTGTGTATTAAAACCATGCGATTTTTCAGGAATGCAATTAACAAGCGCATCCATCGCTTTTTGGTAAAAATCTTCCTTCACGCACTCAGGCCATTTGCTGAGAGAGTTGAGTGTGTTTGCAATCTCCTGTGTATTAAAACCATGGGCTTTTTCAGGAATGCAATTAACGAGCGCATCGATCGCTTTTTGGCAAGAAACTTCTTTCACGCACTCAGGCCATTTGCTTAGGGGGTTAAGTGTATTTGCAATTTCCTGTGCATTAAAATCATGAGCTTGATAAGGAATTTTTTGTATTAAATGCTTAATCGCTTCTGCATAGGAGGTTTTGTGTATGGAAATTGGCCATTTAGAAAAAGCATTTAATATGTTAGCTATCCCCCGAGGTTCAAAATCATAGAACGGAATTAAAGAAACTATTTTTAAAATATTTTTTTCGCAAGGAGAGAAATATTTCCAGAAAATGATTTTGCTGAGTTTATTAAGCAGTGTGGATAAGTTAACTGAATCAAACTGCGTTTCTTCCTCGTAAAAAAGCATAAACAAACTATTCGTAGTTTGCAGCTGTTGAATTTTTCTATTAATCCCTATATTTTTATTCATATGATTTTATTAATATTTTTTTAATATAAATTTTTCAATTTATTTTATATCTAACATTTTAATTCATTTTTTAAACCTCTACTACCTACTCTAAGCTTTAATTTAATTTTTTAATACTAAGTAACTACATTAATAATAATTTTTTAGTATAAAAAATTTAAGCGTTATGTGCTAGAGCGGTCATCATGCCTCTGCATAAACCAATGGTCAATTTAGGTATTACTGATCCATATTCTGAATCAAATGTAGAAAAAGCAAAAATATTTAGCTTTGCTTCTAATAATTTAATAGTCATTAAATAACTTTGTTTTTATTTTGAAAAGGATATCTTTCTAATAAATAACTAAATACGGCTAATATCGCCATGGCTTCTCCACCTTCCGGTCGGCCTGGTCTGGTATTAACATTGTAAGCATTAAAATCAAAATGTAACCACGTTGTCTCTTCACTAATAAAACTACGCAAAAATAAAGCCGCGGTTATAGCCCCGGCAAAAGGAGAAGAACCACAATTACTCATATTAGCAAATTTACTATCGAGTAGCTTTTGATAAGGTTTATATAAAGGTAAGCGCCATACTGGATCCTGTTGTTGTTGACTATGTTGGATAATATGCTGCGCTAATTGCTCATGATCGGTAAAAAACGCACTTATTTCTGTTCCAACAGCACCTCGTGCGGCACCTGTTAATGTAGCAAAATCGATTAACAATTCTGGATTTTCACTATCGGCTTCACACAAAGCATCTGCTAAAATCAAGCGACCTTCGGCGTCTGTATTTCCAATCTCTACGGTTAAGCCATGTCGAGTTTGGATAATATCGCCGGGTTTATAAGCGTTACCCGCAATCATGTTTTCGACGGCTGGAATTAATAAGCGTAAACGTACGGGTAATTGGTACGCCATAATCATTTCGGCTAAGCCTATGGCATTAGCTGCTCCACCCATATCCTTTTTCATCGCTAACATATTGCCGCTGGATTTTAAATTATATCCACCGGAATCAAAACACACGCCTTTCCCCACTAAGGTAATTTTTGGATGTTTGCTATCTCCCCATTTTAAATCAACTAAACGCGGCTTATGACAGCTGGCTTTACCCACAGTATAAATAGCTGGATAATTAGCCGTTAACAGTTCGTCACCGACTATTTGTGTAACCGTCGCATGATATTTTTTGCCGATCTGAAATACATTTTCTGCGAGTTCGGCTGGATCCATGTCATCCGCCGGTGTATTGATCATATTACGGACGCGATAAATCGCCTCAAGTTTTATCATGAATTGATCATGATTTTTACTCGAAATAAGCAATTGTGCTAAAGGCCGAGTTGAAGATTTATAACGGATAAATTCATACGCCCCCAAACCCCATGCTAAAGCAATCTGTTCCCCTAATTTGGGTTTATCCATATCTGCTACATGATAATGTCCTTCAGGCAGTACACTAGGTAACAAACCAAATGTCCAAAAGTCTGCTTCATCATTACGCACCAACAAAACTTGCTGTAGCTTTCCTGCTGTACCAGGAATAAAACTATAGCTTCCTGGCCTTGCAATAAAATTTATGGTCTGTAACCAATGTTGTGTTGATTTTGTCTGATCCGCTAACCAATCTGACCATTGCTCAGGTAAAATGGCCGTAAGAGGAATCGATTGTGAGGATTCATGTGTAAAACAATTAAGCATTTAAGACTTCCCCTGCAGAAACATAAGGCTTATCAAACACATTCGCCACCGCTTGATGTGTGATCCGACCACGTGAAATATTCAAACCATTTCTTAAATGAACATCTTCAGCCAAAGCTCTATAAATTCCTTTATTGGCTAGGGCCAAAATGTAAGGAAGTGTGGCATGTGTCAAAGCAAACGTAGAGGTACGTGGCACAGCTCCCGGCATATTACTCACACAATAATGCACAATATCATCGACAATATAGGTAGGATCCGTATGGGTTGTCGGCCGACTTGTCGCAAAACATCCGCCTTGGTCGATAGACACATCCACAACAACCGAACCGGGACGCATTTTTTTTAATAACTCCCGTGTTACAATTTTCGGCGCTTCAGCACCTGGGACTAATACCGCACCTATTAATAAATCTGCCAGCGCTACATATTTTTCTACCGCATCTTGTGTGGAAAAAATAGTATTCAGCTGTCCCCCAAATTGCAGATCGAGTTCTTTTAATTTAGCGGCAGATTTATCTAATACGGTCACTTGAGCTTCTAGACCTAAGGCCATACGGATGGCATTACTACCGACGACTCCTCCACCTAAAACAACGGCACTCGCCGATGCTACACCGGGTAAACCCGATAATAAAATACCTCTTCCACCTTGTGCCTTCTCTAAACAATGTGCACCCGCTTGGATTGACATACGTCCTGCCACTTCACTCATAGGTGCTAATAGAGGTAAGCCTCCCCGTGCATCGGTCACTGTTTCATAAGCAATAGCGGTACAGTTCGACGCTAATAACAATTCAGTTTGCTTTCTATCGGCGGCTAAGTGCAGAAAAGTAAATAAAGTTTTTTCTTCATTTAAATAAGCACATTCTTGTGGTTGAGGTTCTTTCACTTTAAGAATGAGATTTCCTTGTTCAAAAACCTCTTGAGCGGTATTCAGAATAATAGCGCCTGCCTCTTGATAGTCACTATCAGAAATATCAACGCCGCTCCCTGCATTCGTTTCAATAAATACTTGATGACCATGCTCAGTCAATTCGCGAACGATAGAAGGAACGATAGCCACTCGATACTCATGGTTTTTAATTTCTTTCGGAACGCCAATATACATATTAACTCCACGTTTAAGGCTGTTGTCAGGGTTGTATTACTTCCTTGTGTAACTATTTTTAAGCGTTTAACTTCACTAGGACTACACTTGGACATCACACAAAATACACAGGTTTTACAAAAAGTCCATTAGTTGTTTGTGCGCTTTTGATCTAAAATAGAAAACTTCTATCTGTCAGAAAACCTTCTGATTAAAATGAAATCAATTAGTTATCATTAATATTGTTTAACATTAAATGATATAAATGTTTTTTTTCCTGTTCGTTTAAACCGCATTGTTTTCCATGTTGTAATAACTTATCAATTTGGGTGTCTGCCACCGCTTTTTTTAAATGTTTAAGTAAGTCGTGAAATTCCGCTTGTACACCTGACTCGGGAATAGTTAGGGGGTAACTGATTAATTGTTTGAGAATTTTATAGTGAACTTCATCTTCTCGCCAATATTCAAGTAACATCGCACTCGTTAATTCAGGATGTTGTTTTAGCAAAACAAATAATTTAACTAATAAATTACTGCCTGGTAACTCTAATGTACTCAACGTATGGCATTGCTTGTCAGAAAGTGATTTAATAATTTGTGGAAATTGTATTAATAAAGCAATGGCCAAACGCATGGGCGATGAGCGATTCACTCTATTTACTGGGTTTATTTTTTTTTGCATCGCTTTTATTGAGTGACTAGTATCATTGATTGTCACTTTTTTTAAAGTCACCACATCCATATTCACTAAAGCAGCCAGTTGTTCAAATAATTTATGCTGCATAATACCTACCGCAACTTTTTCAATCAACGGAACGGCTAACCTAGCTAAGCGTGCTTTACCTTCTAATTGATTGATATCGACTTGTGTTAGCAAATAGCCAAATAAAAACTGTGCTAAGGATTGGGCTTGTTGCAAATAGGCAATAAATTCAGCTCGGCCTTTTTTCTGTATAAAAGAATCGGGATCTTCGCCATTGGGTAATAACAAAAAACGCAGTATATATCCATCGGTTAATAAATCTAAACTCTGCTCGAGTACGCGCCATGCTGCTTTTTTACCCGCAAGATCGCCATCAAAACAAAAAATTATTTCCTGCGTATAGCTCATGAGTCGACTAATTTGATCGCGGCTGGTGGCTGTCCCTAACGTTGCAACGGTAAAAGGAAGATCAGCTTGAAATAAGCCTAAAACATCCATATAACCTTCAACCACTAGGATGCGTTCAAGCTGACGATTGACCTGAAAGACTTCATAAAGACCATACAATTCTTTACCTTTATGAAAAAGTAGTGTTTCTGGAGAATTCAAATATTTAGGTTCCTGTTGCGCTAAGACGCGACCACCAAACCCGATAACACGCCCTCTTCTATCTCGAATAGGAAACACTATTCTGTCTCGGAAACGATCATAATAACCTTGGCCTTCAGATTTTTTGACTAACAAACCCGCTGCAAATAAATTTTCTGTATCCTTAAATGTTTTGAGTAATGTATCCCAAGCAGCTGGTGCATAACCTAAGTTAAATTTCTTAGCTATCTCGCCGGATAGTCCACGTTGTTTAAGATAATTAATAGCGAACGTATTATGTCGTAATTCTTTAGCATAGAACTGCGCTACTTCCTCTAACAAACCATAAAGATTAGCAGAGCCTTTATAAACTTCTTGATGCTTTGCCTGTTGCGGAATTTCCATACCCATTTGTTCCGCTAATAAGCTCACTGTTTCTAAAAAACTTAATTTTTCATATTCCATTAAAAAACTGATCACATTTCCACCCACAGAGCAACCAAAACAATAGTAAAATTGCTTCTCAGGTGTCACCGTAAAGGAAGGTGTTTTTTCGGAATGGAAAGGACAGCAGGCAATATAATTTTTGCCTTTTTTTCGTAGTGGTACACGTGCATCAATAAGCGGCACAATATCAACACGCGCTAAGAGCTCATTAATAAATTCCTGTGGGATAGGCGCTAGTGACATATATTCCTGGTACTCTTCGCACTTGAATTTTTGTCTGCGTTGCCACTCAATTCGCAATCCTCATGTATAATATATACACTCCGGTTGCTCATTCGCGTGGCGCCTTGCCAAAAATCCAATTGCTGTGAGTACTATTTTTTGCACTTGAATTTTTGTCTGGTGCTACTTAAGAAATAAACGAGGGTTTAAGTCAAGCGTTCTTTAATTTTTGCGCTAATCCGTGTCATATCCGCACGACCTTGCAATTTTTCTTTCAGTTCTGCCATGACCTTTCCCATATCTTTAATCGAAGTTGCGCCTACTTTTGTTATGACTTCAGACAGCAACTGATCAATGTCTGCTTCACTTAAAGGTTCGGGTAAATAGGTTTGAATAACCTCTACTTCTAAACGTTCTTGATCGGCTAAATCATCACGTTTAGCTTCGTCATATTGAGCAATAGAATCGCGGCGCTGCTTAATCATTTTATTCAATATCTGTGTAACACGCTGGTCGTCTACATCAACGCGATCATCCACTTCAACCTGCTTAATCGCTGCCAAGATGAGTCGCACCACACCCAAACGCTGCTTATCGTGTGCTCGAAGGGCTGCTTTCATATCTTCCTGAATTCGCTGTTTGAGAGAGGTAGCCATGATTTTAGTGCTTACGTTTCGTTTTAGCTATAAAGCAAGGATTATCGCGCATCAAACGCTTGCGACAACGTTTAACTGCTGCAGCAAAGCGACGCTTGCGTGCCTCAGTTGGTTTCTCGTAGTATTCACGACGACGCACTTCAGCGAAAATACCTGACTTTTCACAGGCACGCTTATAACGGCGGATTGCCGACTCGAGTGTTTCGCTGGTTTTAAGTATTACGCCGGGCATGTAGTACACTTCCTCAATTAAAGTTAAAATAGGTGCCAATTCTAACCAGCAATCCATAAAAATGCAAAGTTTCTATTCAAAACAAACCGATTTCCACCCAAAAAACATACATTGTGTATTAGGGATTGAAACTTCCTGTGATGAAACCGGCATCGCCCTTTACCATGGCCAAAAAGGCCTTATTGCTCATACTCTCTATAGTCAAATTGAGCTACATAATCAGTATGGTGGTGTCGTTCCAGAACTCGCCTCACGTGACCATATTCTTAAAATATTACCTTTACTTCAAGAATCCTTAGCTGCCGCTAATCTCACGCTTTCGGCTATTGATGGAATCGCTTATTGTGCCGGCCCCGGCTTAGCCGGAGCTCTATTAGTTGGTGCGGCTTTTGCACGTAGTTTAGGTTGGGCACTGGAGATTCCTACCTTAGGCGTACACCACATGGAAGCCCATTTGCTTGCGCCTATGTTAGAAGATCAGGTCCCCGAATTCCCCTTTATTGCCCTACTCGTCTCTGGTGGTCACACCCTACTCGCCCAAGTAAACGGCATTGGCGACTATAAAATACTCGGTGTCAGCTTAGATGATGCAGTCGGTGAAGCTTTTGATAAAACAGCCAAATTATTAGGGTTAAACTATCCGGGTGGTCCTGCTATCGCGGCATTAGCTGCTCAAGGTCAAGCTAATCACTATTCTTTTCCACGGCCTATGGTGAATAGACCGGACTGTAATTTTAGTTTTAGTGGCCTCAAAACCTTTGTGAGTACCACATTAAAAAATAGTGATAAAACGAAACAAACTAAAGCCAATATTGCCCATGAATTTCAATCGGCTGTAGCCGATACTTTAGTCATCAAAGCAGTGCGCGCTTTAAATCAAACTGGTCTACGCCGTTTAGTGGTCGCCGGTGGTGTAGCTGCTAATACCTGGCTACGAAAAGAACTGGCTAAGATGGCAGCAAAGCATGACGTCACACTCTACTACCCACGACCGAGTTTTTGTACGGATAATGGTGCAATGATTGCTTATTTAGGTTATCGACGTTTAAATTTAGGTCAAAGTGATCATCTAGGGATAAAAACTATTGCACGTTATCCTTTAGATCAATTGGATTAAATTGTTTTTGATTTAGTAGAAATTTTTACACTATCTAAAAATTATTTTTTCTGATTTAAGTTAGTTCTAGTTAATCGTGGTTCTGTCCCTTGAAATAAACGTTGGATATTTGAGAAATGACGCGCTATGAGTAATACTGTCATTAAAAAGATAGGCAAATAAACCGGAAAGGAATAAACGTAAAAAACATAAAAAAATGTCACCACTGCCGCTAGCATGGAAGCAACAGAAATATAACGAAATAAAAACAACGCCAAGCCCCAACTCAATACTCCTATCAAACCGACAGGCCAAGCTAAGGCAAGTAATCCACCCAATGCGGTAGCGACACCTTTACCGCCGCGAAAACTAAAAAAAACGGGATATAAATGACCTATAAAAGCAAAAAAGGCGACCCAGGCTAAGGACGCTAAAGGCAATCCAACTAATTTAGCTAACATAACTGGGATCCAACCTTTAAGTAGGTCGCCTAATAAAACGATGCCTGCTAATTTTTTCCCGCCTATCCTTAGGATATTACTCGCCCCTGGATTTCCAGAACCTTGCGTACGAGGATCCGCTAGACCCGCACATTGACTTACAATAATTGCACTCGACAAAGAACCGAGTAAATAAGCAACTAAGCTAAAAATAAATAGCAATAACATAAATTTTCCTATGTAGACTCATTAATTATGGCATCATTAACGATACGATTCGAGTTACTTTAAAATATTCGCATCTTTAATGAGCCGCGGTATAATAGTAACGATAAATAATTTTTTGTGATTGAAAATTGCGATGTAATCCTATTCAATCACCGCTTCTCACGATGAGAGTTTTTTAAGAAGGGCCTTACTCTTCTTAAATGGTGAGCACTTAGCCTGTCCATCATGAAATCGGATCTAACGCTTGTCCGATTTTAAGAAATTCGCATTCTCAACTGAGCGTTTTTATAGTAATAATTATTAAAGGGCCTTACATGACGCCTAAAGCAGATAATTTAATTTGGATCGATCTCGAGATGACAGGACTTGATACCAATCAAGATAAAATTATCGAGATTGCAACCATTATCACTGATTCTCAATTAGAGATTATAGAAGAAGGCCCTGTGTTTGCTATTTTCCAATCCGAACATATCTTAACTGGTATGGACGATTGGAACAAACGCCAGCATAAGGGTTCGGGTTTACTCGATAGAGTGAGAGTGAGCAAAACCACTGAAGAAGAAGCGGAAAAACAAACCTTAGAATTTATTATGACACATGTTCCTCCGAATAAATCACCTATGTGTGGCAATAGTATTTGCCAAGATCGTCGCTTTTTGGCCCGTTGCATGCCGGTATTGGAGAAATATTTCCATTATAGGAATTTAGATGTCAGCACTTTAAAAGAGCTCGCTTATCGCTGGAAACCTAGCATTTTAGAGGACTATAAAAAAAAATCAAAGCATCTCGCCCTAGAAGATGTACGAGACTCTATTAACGAATTACGTTATTATCGCGAACGTTTATTTAAACTTTAACTTTCGAATTATGCCTTATTACACGACCAATGAATTAAGAAACGGTATGAAAGTCATGTTAGATAATGACCCTTACATGATATTAGAAAATAATTACGTAAAACCAGGAAAAGGACAGGCTTTTAATCGTATTAAATTACGTAATTTGAAAAACAATCGTGTCATTGAACGTACTTTAAAATCTGGGGATACCTTACAAGCTGCTGATGTCTTTGACATTGAAGTTCAATACCTCTACAACGATGGACATGTTTGGCATTTTATGGATGCCGAGACCTATGAACAATATGCCGCCGACGCATCCGCCGTAACTGAAGCGAAACTATGGTTAAAAGAGCAAGACTCGTGCACACTGACCTTATTTAACGGCTCGCCTTTGTGTATAATACCGGCTAATTTTGTTATTTTAAAAATAGTGGAAACAGATCCTGGAGTACGAGGCGACACGTCAGGTGGAGGTGGAAAGCCAGCTACTTTAGAAACAGGTGCTATTGTACGAGTCCCGCTGTTTATCCAAATTGGTGAGTCAATTAAAATTGATACGCGTACCGGCGAATATCTTTCCCGCGTAAAAGCATAAAGATTCTATGTAGACTCACCGCAATGGGATTTTTGACAAGGCCGCGAAAAGAACGACTCATGAGCCGCCACTGATTCAAGTGCGAAAAGTATAATATAAAAAAAGATGGATGATCGGTAAGGATCATCCATCTCAGTTGCGCTCCTGCCCCAATCAACTGCTAAAAAACTTAGCCCGCTTATCCAAAAGCATTAACAGACATTTTAGCGTTTGTCTTTATGACCTGGCCATTGTGGTTTGTTTGGATTACCTTGTGGGTTGTGTCCAGGGTTATGTCCAGGGTTGTGCTTGTTTGGTTCTTGGTTTGGGTTATGACCTGGCCATTGCGGTTTGTTACCTTGGCTTTGGAAAGGATTTTGTTGTTTCTTATGAGGAAATTTACCTTTGTTCATATGAGCTCCTAATTAAAACATATTAAGTACGTCTCTCCTTTAAGCCTAGCAAAGACCCTGTTAATTACCATAAGATTGCTATTAATTGGTTAAAATATGATCAATTTATGCCTATAACTAGGCAAAAGCATAAAATCTAAAAAAGCAGCTTAATTATTTAGAATAAAAATTATTGAATACTTCATGGAAAATAATTAGACTCGATCAGAGAAAGTTAACAGCGATTGCCCGTTTAAATAGTTAATTTATTTAAATCCACTAAACGGCGCGGGGCCAGACGACCATCTTCCAAAATTTCTCCAACACCCATAAAGCGCCCACTTTCTTGTAGTAGTAAACGCAGCAAACCTTGCTTCGGCAAATTAGGTAACAACACCGCTTGTCCACGATAAAGATAGTAAGCGGCTGCTTGAGAAACTTTCAAAACCGGCCATTCTTCTAATAAACTATCCAGACGCAATAATTTTTGATCACATTCGGCCTGGCTCAATCTTTGTAATTCTGCCAAACTCACCATTTCTTCCGCAAGATAATGAGCTACACCTAAACGACGCAAGTCCTGTACGTAAGCACCACAACCCAAGGCTTCACCGATATCTTCAATTAAGGTACGAATATAAGTCCCTTTACTGCATTTAATTTCTAAATTGAGCATACTCTTCGCACTTTGGCTTTTATCTAGACTGTCGCTCAACTTGCAATCCTCATGCAGGTTAATACACTCCGGCTGCTTCATTTTTCCGACGCCTTGCCAAACACCCAATTGCTGTGAGTCTATACCTGGATCGTTACTATCAATCAGGCGTAAGCTATGTATGGTAACGCTTCGTGGACTACGTTCTACCACGATACCTTGCCGAGCTAATTTATATAAAGGTCGACCTTTATATTTTAATGCAGAAAACATCGGTGGAATCTGTGAAATCGATCCACGAAAAGTCGATAAGACACTTTCAAGTTGATCGAGCGAATAATTAGCGACGGGGCGTGATTCTATTACTTCTCCCTCAGCATCACCGGTATTGGTCTTAATTCCTAAGCAGGCACTGACAGAGTAAATTTTATCGGCATTGAGTAAAAACTGAGAAAACTTTGTCGCTTCTCCGAAACATAATGGCAGCAAACCGGTTGCTAAAGGATCTAAGCTTCCTGTATGCCCCACTTTACTTGCCGAAAATAATTGTTTTACTGTTTGTAATGCTTGATTTGAGGTTATCCCTTTTGGTTTATCAAGCAATAAAATACCATTGATGGAACGCTTTTTGGAGGTTACGGGGTGCATAACTTATTCTTTTTTGTGAATATTATTCAGAACGCTTGGCCTTATCTTTAGCAATAACACGATCGATTAAATTATGAATACGATCACTTTCCTCCATGAAATCATCATAAAAAAATCTCAAGCTAGGAACTTTATGTAATTGTAATCGCTGTGCTAAGGCATAACGTAAACGAGGCGCTGCTTTTCTTAATAATTTAACGGCTATTTCCTTATTTTGTTGTTTATCATTTGAATTTTCCACATCTAATTGTGTAAATAATATATCGGCATAAGATAGATCACGTGAAACTTTTACTGCAGTTATTGTAATAAATTTCAAGCGGGTATCCGCTATTTCTTTATTCAAAATATGATTACTTAATTCTTTCTGGATCAGATCGGCAATGCGCGCGACACGACTAAATTCCTTTGGCATTAGATAGTTCTTGATATAGAAACACGCTCATACACTTCGATCATATCGCCAACCCGAACATCAGTAAAATTTTTAATGCCGATTCCACATTCCATACCATGACGAACCTCAGCTGCGTCATCTTTAAAACGGCGTAATGAATGTAATTCACCTTCATGAATCACCACATTATCACGCAATACTCGAATAGGCGCATTACGCCGTACTAATCCTTCTGTCACCATACAACCGGCAATAACACCAAGCTTAGCAGAACGAAACACTTCGCGAACCGCTGCTAAACCTAAAATATTTTCTTTTATTTCTGGCGCTAACAACCCATTCATAATGTTTTTAACTTGGTCTATCAGATCATAAATAACGCTATAATAATTCATTATTAAGCCTTCTTTTTCTACCGTTCTTTTTGCAGTCACATCTGCTCTAACATTAAATCCTAAAATTAATGCCTTTGAAGCTAAAGCCAGATTAGCATCCGATTCGGTAATCGCACCTACACCCACATAGACAAGTTTTATTTTAACTTCAGAAGTAGAAAGTTTATTCAAGGCTTCCTGTAAAGCCTCAGCTGATCCTTGCATATCCGCTTTTAAAATAATATTTAAAGTCTTAATTTGGTTTTCATCCAATTGACCAAAAATATCGTCGGTCTTAATCATACGTTGTTGCGCTAATTTAGCTTCGCGTAATTTTCCTTCACGGAATAAAGCAATTTCTCGCGCCTTTCGTTCGTCAGCAACAACCACTGCTTCGTCACCCGCCACTGGAGCACTCGACAGACCTAATACTTCAACGGGCATAGAAGGTCCGGCGGCTTCGACTAATTTACCTCGCTCATCGAGCAATGCTCTGACACGACCATAAGCCGTACCTGCTAATAGCAGATCGCCTTTATGTAGTTTTCCTTGTTGCACTAATATCGTCACAACGGGCCCTTTTCCTCTATCTAAACGCGACTCTATCACTATTCCTTGTCCTGGACCTTCTTGCGGTGCTTTCAGTTCTAGCACTTCTGCTTGCACCAAAAGGGAATCTAATAAATCATCAATGCCTAGTCCTGTTTTGGCGGAAACAGGAATCAACATGGTATCGCCGCCCCATTCCTCAGGATTGAGACCCTGTTTGGCTAATTCATTTTTTATTCTATCGAGATCGGCTTCAGGCTTGTCAATTTTGTTCACCGCAACCACGATGGGAACATTTGCTGCTTTAGCATGTTGAATGGCTTCTATTGTTTGTGGCATGACACCATCATCCGCCGCAACAACCAAAACAACAATATCCGTTACTCGTGTACCGCGTGCACGCATCGCGGTAAAAGCCGAATGACCGGGTGTGTCTAAAAAAGTAATCATTCCTTTGGGTATTTCTACATGATAAGCACCGATATGCTGTGTAATACCACCCGCTTCTCCCTGTGTCACTTTGGTACGTCGAATATAATCTAAAAGAGATGTTTTTCCGTGGTCTACGTGACCCATAATAGTTACTACCGGTGGGCGAGCCAATAATTCACCCATTTGCTGTTGGGTTGTATTCACTAAACCTTCTTCTAATGCATTGGCACTAACAAGCTTAGCAATATGTCCCATCTCTTCAACCACGAGTGTCGCAGTATCTTGATCAATCGCTTGATTAATGGTTGCAATCACGCCCAGCTTCATTAATGACTTAATGACTTCCGCTGCTTTGATTGACATTTTTTGCGCTAAATCACCAACAGTAATCGTTTCAGGAATTCCAACTTCATGAACAACCGCCACAGTCGGTTTCTCAAATTGCTGTTGTAAAAATTGATCCGGTCGCTTGTGTTTACCGGTTTTCTTACGATGACGGAATTGTTCATCGGATTCATCTTCAAGTTGATAAATCGCTTTGTGTCGGTACTTCGCCATTTCTTTTTCTTTTAAATTGCGATTTTTATGTTTCTTCTCGCGTTCCAATCTTTCTGTATTCGTGGGTAATGCAATAATCACTTTTTCATTAATTGGCTTAGCTTTTTTTTCTGGAATGGGTAAAGGCTCTACGGATTTTTTTTCTGGCGTAGAAATTTGTTCTTTTTCCACAATCTCATTAGCAAGCTCTTCAGCAGGTATCTTACTTTCAGAAGTTTTTTCAGCGGGAGTTTCGGGTGTATTCAATTTTTCTGCAGCGGCTTTTTCTGCTTGATAGGCTAATTCTTCCGCTTCTTTTTCTTTCGCTTCGTTAGCGCGATTAGTTTCTTCATCGATTAAGCCTTCATTACTTTTCACATAAGTTCTTTTTTTGCGAACTTGAACTTTAATGGTCTTGGCTTTACCCGACGTATCTTTCACTTTAAGTAAACTCGTACTTTTACGCGTACGCGTCAAGGTAATCACTTTTTTAGGGTTATTATCCACAGAGGTTTCTTTTTCAAGTTCATTAGAAACCTTATTTGCAGTTTTATCTTTAATACTTTCTGTCATATCTATGCTTCTCCTGCCAATATCTGACAGCTTCGAAAACCGACTAAGTTTTTCTGAATGTATATACCGTTCATTTGCATCTTGAAATACAATACCTATTATTTACTGCTTATCTATCGAACTTTATAAGCTTACACTACCATTTATTTTACTCTAATTTTTCAAGTAAAAAATAATCACTCAATTTTTAGATACTTATTTTTTTTCTTCAGCAAACCAAGGAGCTCGCGCTGCCATAATCAATTTACCGGCTTTTTCGCGATCTAATTCGATAATATCTAATAAATCATCGACTGCCAACTCAGCTAATGCTTCGCGTGAGGAAACCCCTTTTTTAGCTAAAGTGGTTGCTATCTCTTCAGTAATACCTTCTAAGGAAAGTAAATCTTGATGCGGTTCTAAAAATTTTTCATGTTCAGATGTCGCCAATTTTTGCTTCTTAGTCACTGCAGATTGTGTCAATAACACTTCCTTGGCACGATTCTGCAAAGTCTCTACTAATTCCGGGTCAAATTCTTCAATATCTAGCAACTCTTGCGCTGATACATAAGCAATTTCTTCTAAACTCGTAAATCCTTCTCGGGCTAACATTTCGGCAAGCTCTTCATCAATAGCAAGCTGTTCCATGAAAAAATTTTGTAAACCTTCCGATTCTTTCACTATTTTTTTTGCCGCTTCTTCTACGGTAATAACATTAATAATCCAGCCTGTTAGTTCACTGGCTAAACGTACATTCTGACCATTTCGACCGATAGCTTGTGATAATTGTTCTTCTTGTACAGCCACATCCATCACTTTGGTATCTTCATCCACTACGATAGAAGCAACTTCAGCGGGTGCCATGGCATTGATAACTAACTGCACTGGATTATCATCCCATAACACAATATCAATTCGCTCACCCGCTAGTTCACTGGAGACCGCTTGTACTCGCGCCCCACGCATTCCAACGCAAGCACCTATCGGATCAATGCGACCATCATTCGTTTTAACCGCAATTTTTGCACGTGAACCGGGATCACGCGCTGCACTTTTAATTTCAATCAACTCTTCACCAATCTCTGGTACTTCTATCTTAAAGAGCTCGATTAACATTTCTGGGCGAGTACGGCTCATCAATAACTGGGGACCTCGCACTTGTGGATTCACTGCATATAAATAACCGCGCAAACGATCTTCGGATCGGACTTCTTCACGGGGTATCATTTCTTCGCGTGGGACAAACGCTTCTATGCTTGCACCTAAATCCACAATCAAACCTTCTCGGGTAATTCGTTTGACTATGCCTGATAACAGCTCGCCAATTCGACTGGCATAAGCCTCTGCTATCTTGGCACGTTCAGCTTCTCTGACTTTTTGGATGATGACTTGCTTAGCCGTTTGCGCTGCAATACGACCAAACTCCACAGAAGGCATATGTTCTTCTATCACATCTCCTATTTGGCTATTCGGATTACGTTTTTTAGCCTCGCTTAATAGTATTTGTTTTAACGGTTCGAAAGCGATATGAGCCTCTTCAAGATGATTAGTCTCCACTTCATCTGCAACCACTGTCCAATAGCGAAAAGTATCATAGTCACCCGTGCGGCGATCAATCGCAACACGGACATCAATATCTTCACCTGCTTTTTTCTTAGTAGCCATCGCTAAAGCGGCCTCTATCGCTTTAAAGATTAACTCTTTATCAACATCTTTTTCATTAGATACCGTCTCTGCCACTAATAAAATTTCTTTTTTCATAGCCGCCTGCCTCCGGTTATTTATTCATCTCAGGCAATACATTCGCACGCAAAATATTGTCCCATGTTAATACTAATTCTTTCCCATCTTGGTTCAACACTATCCCAGCTACTCCTGTTGATTGCAAAAGGCCTTTAAATTTGCGTTGATTCTCGATAGGTGTATGCGTAGAAATACGCACAGTGTAACCAACATAACGCTGAAAATGCTTCTCTTTAATAAGGGGTCTATCTAGCCCCGGAGAAGAAACTTCTAAGTTATAACGGCCTAGCAAAGGATCTTCTACATCCAATAATGCACTAATCTGGCGGCTTACTCGTTCACAGTCAGCCAGCGTAATACCCTTCTGACTATCAATATAGATGCGTAATATACTGTGTTGGCCTTGAGTCAGATAGATGCAAGCCCATAGCTCATAACCTAAGGCCTCAACCGTTGGTAATATTTTTGCTTCTATCGCTGAATTGTTTTTCATCGTCTATGCTCTTCGCACTTGAATTTTTGTCTGTGTTGCCGCTCAACTTTCAATCCTCATGTATCTTGAATATATTCCGGCTGCTTCGTTCTCGCGTCGCCTTGCCAAAAACCCCATTGCTGTGAGCATACAACAAAGGGCTTTGAATTATAAAATTACCCATTCTCAACTAGCTAACACTAAAAAAGATTTTGGATGCAGCGCGCGACACCGGCTTTTCAAGGAGCGGAACTTACTCAGATAAATAAGCACCGCAGACAAAGCCGGCAACAAAGCGCTGCACCAAAAGCTGACATTTAGCGCTAGTCTAGTCAAAATAAAAAGCCCCATAATGGGGCCTCTCACGCAATAAAATTGGTAGCGGGGGTAGGATTTGAACCTACGGCCTTCGGGTTATGAGCCCGACGAGCTACCAGACTGCTCCACCCCGCGATAGCGGCACAGAGTATACTCCATTCAGCACAGTAATTACAATGGGATAAAACATTCTAATTAAGTCTTTACTGCTTTAAACAATTAATCTGCTTTAGTTGAAAAATAAGCTTTTTAATCTAGGTTTATGCCTCTCTTTCGATTCATCGAAAAACTATAGATGCGGCATAGTTAAAGGAAGGATTTAGGGCTTAGCTAATCCCTAAAGGACTTATAAATATCAAAGAATAACTGTATGAATTGGAAAATTCCGCCTCTTCCTGTACGAAGCAGTATATTATAAAAATTCGCGACTTGCGCCACAAGCGTCCAACAAGCCTATTAAGTTTTTTCCCTGGGCTGTTTTATTTAATTGCCAATATACTTTCAAGTAACTTTTTAGCAAATAATTATACTCTGCTAACGTTAAAATTTTTAACATGGCTTCCGCTTGCTTTAGATCATGAAGATCCTGCGTCGACTGTTGGAATAAAATGGCGGCTAGAATTGTCGCTTTAGTCGCCCCTCGCGCTTTATTACAATAATAAAATCCTTGGATACATTCTTCTAGAGCACGATCTTTATCCCAGGTTTGCCAATTCTGAAAAAAACGTAATGCTTGCTGTTGGTTTTTTTCAAAACAAGAAACTAATTGACCTTCAGCAGTCACCGCAGATAACAAAAACAATATCGCCGGAATACTCGCTTCTATATTCGCCCAGGAGCAATTACCGATAATTTGTCCCTGTATGGGTAAGTTCACGATGGGAACTAAACCTAAATGGCGATGTATTCCTCGTGTCAGAAACTCACGAGATTGACGCATGTAGATTAATTGTTTACAAAACTCATTATCCCAAGCATAAGGATGTTGACATTCATAGATAACAATGCTGCCTTCACGATGACTGTTTTCACCTCGATCACAGCGAACCAGCCAATTTTTATATTTAATCAATGCAATGGCATGGCCCTCATAAGCAACGGGTAATAATAGTAACTCTTGATCTAATAAGGCATCGATACTATGCGCATAATCTTTAATATTAATCGTATAACGTTGATATTTGAGTAATGCCTGCGCGTTAGAAAATGCGGCAATCAATTTTTCTAAATTGTCAAAATAAGACCGCAAATGACGCGAAGAAAAATTATTCTGATAGCGGCGTAAAGAATTGAGCATGACATCCAATGTAAACTCTAAAAAAAATCCTTCATAGTTTATTTCTATAAACTTCCCTGTGCCATTAATAATATCTAGCTGACCTATCAATTCGTAACGATGGCCGAGTAACTTAGCTTGAATAAAGTCTTGAGCGAAACCTAGTTTAGCGCCATATCGATAGAGTAATTTTTTTAATTCAACTTGCTGTCTCAATAAGGGATAAACTAAAACAGGTTGTCCCGCGGTAGTATAAGCATTCGCATCCGCTTTATTTGCAAGTAATAACTCACATAAAGCTAAATTATGATTATCAACTGCCCAATGTAATGCCGTACGACCCGTGGTATCGGCATTATTGATATCCGTTCCATATTCTAGTAACAGAGCAACAATCTCTAGCTTATTAGCAATCGTCGCTTCGATTAACGGTGAAAAACCATATTCATCGGTTTCTTCTATATCCGCACCTGCTCGTATAAACTGCTCTACGCCACTGAGTGTACCAAACAAAATTTCATGAGCAAAAGTATGTTTTACCATGATTATCTAACAAGCGTTACACTTTTGCTTGCACCTAAACCAAGATTTTTTTGTAAACGCAATTGATTTTCTAGCCGTTTTTCAGGAAACCGTTCTTTAGCCTCAGAGTTTTCTACAGGGTTTGCGCTTATTGAAGGATCATCACCACTAAACTGCTGACTATGCGCTAATAAAGGATGCATTTGCGGCGACTCACCAAAACCGCCTGATTGCGATTTTCTCTTACCTAGTAAATTATTAGGATCTTCTGATAGAGGACAGACTGCAAATTTTCTCTGTCCGTCTATACGCTGCCGACGCTCCTTATTAAATAGGGCTTGCAGATAAGCCGATAGTTGTTCAACACTCAGCGTAACAGTACCCGCGCCGCTGCCACTCTCTTCATCGTCTTCACCATCCACTACTGAATCACTATTTAAATAAAAGGAAGCTGACATTTCAGGGGAAAAGCACAGTTCGTCATGTTCTAAAAGAAGATTTTTTTTACTTGGATTATCAGTCATATTACGACACCTGGTCAAAAACTCCTCAATACAACTATTTTAACCCACCTTACTCTAAAGGGATATACTGAAGGAATTTGAAGCAGCGAATTCTTACTCTTAATAGTAGGCTAGATAATGTGCTTAATCATCAGTTCAGCAATTTGTACGGCATTTAAAGCGGCACCCTTACGAATATTATCCGCTACTATCCACAGGTCCAAGCCTAGAGGATGAGATATATCCTCTCGAAGTCGGCCTACCAATACTTTATCACTACCAGGATGAGAAATAGGTGTCGGATAGCCATTATTGGCAAGTTTATCGATAACTAATACGCCAGGCGCTTTTTTTAATAACTGCTTGACCTGGTCAACACTGATTTTTTTCTTAGTTTCTATATGTACCGCTTCAGAGTGTCCATGAAACACAGATACTCGTACCGCAGTAGGATTCACTTGAATTTCCGGATCGGCAAAAATCTTTTGTGTTTCCCAGACCATTTTCATTTCTTCACGGGTATACCCATTTTCTACAAACTCATCAATGTGCGGAATGACATTAAAGGCAATTTGCTGAGTAAAAGCTTTCGGCTGCTTATTAATAGGTAACCCATTTAATAATTGGCCTGCTTGCTGAATCAGTTCATGAAAAGCGGCTTTCCCTGCGCCAGAAACAGATTGAAAAGTAACCACATTAATACGCGTTATGCCCACAGCGTCATAGATCGGCTTCAAAGCAACTAGCATTTGTATCGTAGAGCAATTTGGATTAGCAATAATACGACGCTTTTTATAGCCGGCTAATGCTTCGGGATTCACTTCCGGAATTATTAAAGGCACATCGTCGTCGTAACGAAACTGAGGTGTATTATCAATAACTAAACAAGCATTTTGCGTAGCCTTAGGAACATACTGAGCAGAAACGTCCGAACCCGCTGTAAATATCGCGATGTCAGCTTGCTTAAAATCAAATTCAACTAAATCAGATACGATCAGTTGCTGTTTATTAAATTCCATAATCTCGCCAGAAGAACGTTCACTAGCCAGTAGATAAAGATGGTTAATCGGAAATTTTCGTTGCTGTAAAATAGTTAATACCGCTTGACCAACAAAACCTGTTGCGCCAACGATGGCTAAATTAAATTTCTTGCTCATAACGAGTTAACTGCTCTTGAGTTAATAAAAATATTTCCGCCTCACCCTGTTCAAATTCTAACCATAAAAAAGGAATTTGTGGATAACGTTTGACCAAAGCACTTTTACTATTACCTACTTCTACGATCAAAATACCTTTCTTTTTTAAATATTTGTTGGCGTGTCTAAGAATTTGAATAACAAAATCTAAACCCTCCTTCCCTGCTGCCAGAGCCATAGCCGGTTCATGTTGATATTCTATTGGCAAACTCGCAAAGTCTTCAGCATCAACATACGGAGGATTACTAATAATAATATCGTAAAGTCGACTGTCTAGGTTTTCGAAAAGATCGGAGTGAATTAAATTGATTTGACCTTGCAATTTATGAGCCGCTACGTTAACAGCTGCCACTGTGAGTGCATCCTTAGAATTATCGATGGCATCAACACGTGCTTCAGGGAAAGCATAAGCACAAGCAATAGCAATACAACCACTGCCTGTTCCAATATCAAGTAGGGTATTGATTCTTTTAGTATCTTCAACCCAAGGAGTAAATGCATGTTGAATAAGTTCTGCTATGGGTGAACGCGGTATCAATACGCGCGCATCGACATAAAAAGTTAAACCGGCAAAGCGTGCTTCATTCACCAAATAAGCAGTAGGAATACGTTCTTCAACGCGCTGGCGAATATTTTCTATAAGCAAACGACGCTCAGCTAAGCTTAAACTTGCCCCTAAAAAACAAGGATTTAAATGTGGCCCTAATTTTAATGTAGATAACACTAAATAGACTATTTCATCCCATACATTATCAGTACCATGACCATAATAGAGATTCGCTTTATTAAATTGAGTGTAACCCCAGCGTAATATATCTTGTAAATGTCTAAATTCTAATAATGCTGCCTTAAGCTCTTCATCAGATATACAATAAGATAATTTAGCCACAGAGTTTTTAAAAATTGATTAAAATATTCCACATTTAAACATAGCCCTACTTGAGAAACAATCAACAGATTACACTCATAGGTAGATACAATGAATACCTCTCGCCTAGACTAAGCCAATTGATTAAACTACTTAAAGGCATGTGGCAACTAGAGGATAATGAATATGGAAAAAAAACCATCTGATCTGCCGATCATTGATAAAAATATAGATAAAATATTCACTAAAGATTCGAACAAAGTATTAAAAGAATTACTTGGTCTATTTATACAAGAAACCCCTAAACTACAAACCGAAATCAATCTAGCCTTTCGAGAAAAACAACAGCAAAAACTAGAAGAGCTTTTACACAAATTACAAGGTTCTTGTTCTTATTGCGGCTGGCTGCGGCTTAAAGCCAGCATTGTTGCGCTGGAAAACACCACGGCAAAACATAACTATTCTAAAAAATTATTAGCGCAATTTAATCTAGAATTAGATATGGCCTTGGATAAGGCTAAAGAAATAACTCGAATGTAAATAAATTACACTCTGCGTTCCGTAGTTGAATTTTTAACAGTCTCGTTGCTGGTTTTTACCGATTATATACTGAATTAGTTAGTGTCATTCTCAGTACGTTCGACAAGTTCCACCATAGCCATAGGCGCACAATCACCCGCACGATATCCACATTTCAAAATTCGTAAGTAGCCACCGGGTCTTTTTTTAAAACGAGGAGCAACGGTATTAAATAGCGTAGCAACGGCTTCTTTGTTTCGTAAACGGTCAAACGCCAAACGTCGCTGAGCGACACTATCTACCTTTGCTAAAGTAATGAGTGGTTCAGCAACTCGACGAAGTTCTTTAGCTTTAGCTAAGGTGGTACAAATGATTTCTTTGGTTAACAAAGAACTCACCATATTTCGAAACATCGCGATCCGATGACTGGAGGTTCGGCCTAATCGACGACCGGAATTAAGATGACGCATAACACTTAGCCTTTTAAATTAATCTTTATTAATATCTTCAGTTTTTTCTAATTTTTCCGCTTCTTCTGCACCTTCTAATGATTTTTTTAGAGAGGTCAATTGCTGAATAGGGACATCCATTCCTAAGGACAATCCTCGTTTTTGTAGAGCGGTTTTAATTTCCCATAAAGACACTTTACCTAAATTCGGGGTTGATAAAAGTTCCGATTCTGTTTTAGTGACTAAGTCGGCAATCCGATAAATATGTTCGGCTTTTAAACAATTAGCCGCACGTACCGTTAATTCTAACTCATCCACAGGAAGTAATAACATCGGGTTAATATCAATCAAGTCTTCAACCACTTCATCTTCCGTTTCATGTTGTAACTCAACAAAAGTATGTAATTGCTCTTGTATGATCGTAGCTGCACGACGTATTGCTTCTTCTGGTTCAATCGTACCGTTAGTTTCTAAATCAATCACTAATTTATCTAGGTCCGTACGTTGCTCGACACGTGCATTTTCAACTGAATAGGTTGCGCGTAAAATAGGATTAAAACGTGCATCTAATTGTAATGAGCCAACTTCACTCACGAATTGCTCATCTGCTTTACGTAGAGACGCAGGCTGGTATCCTCGGCCTCTGACTATTTTAAGTGTCATTTTAAATTCTTTCGGCTTAGTTAAATGCGCAATAACAAAATCAGGATTTTTAACTTCAACATCATGTGGTAAAGTGATGTCACCCGCGCGTACAGGTCCTACCGTATTCTTTGTTAATTCCAGCATAGCTTCTTCTTTGCCATGCATCTGAAAAGCAACGCCTTTTAAGTTAAGCAAAATATCAATAATATCCTCTTGAACACCCTCTAAACTACTATACTCATGTAGTACACCTTCGATTTTTGCTTCTACAACGGCGCAACCTGGCATAGACGATAACAAAATACGACGCAGGGCATTTCCTAAGGTATGGCCGAAACCAGCTTCAAAAGGTTGCAAAGTAATTAGCGCTCTATTAGGCGCAATATTTTGCACTTCGATGGTTTGTGGGGTTAAAAACTTCTTAACATTCGTCGACATGGGCTACCTTCTTACTTAGAGTAATACTCAACGACTAGATTCTCATTAAATTCTAAAGGCAATTCGCTACGCTCAGGAATTAACTTAACGATTCCTTGTAATTTAGTGGAATCCACATCTATCCAAGCAGGCTGAGGTTTTTGCTTCGCGAGTTCTAGTGCGGCTTGAATACGAGTTTGGGCCTTACTTTTTTCCTTTAATTCAATAACATCACCCGCTTCAACTTGGTATGAAGGGATATTAACAATATTTCCATTCACTTTTACGGAGCGATGTGAGACTAACTGTCTTGCTTCGGCACGTGTCGAAGCAAATCCCATACGATAGACAACATTGTCTAAGCGACATTCTAGCAATTTAAGGAGATTTTCGCCGGTAATACCTTTTCGCTTAGAAGCCTTAGCATAATAAAGCCGAAATTGTTTTTCTAATATACCATAAGTACGTCGAATTAATTGTTTTTGACGAAACAATACGCCAAATTCAGATAATCTTCCGCGTTTAGCGCCATGCATACCTGGAGGCGTAGCTAATTTACATTTGCTATCAAGCGCACGTATACCACTTTTTAACTGTAAATCAGTCCCCAGTCTGCGTGCTAATTTACAAGTAGGACCTCGGTATCTAGCCATTAAATTATTTACTCCAAAAATTATTAATATATTCTAAACTCGACGCCGCTTCGGAGGTCGACAACCATTATGCGGCACACCCGTAATATTCAAAATTTGTGTCACCTCAATATCTTTGTTCTTCAGTGCCATAATTGCTTGCTCGGATCCTTGTCCAGGTCCTTTAATTCTCACTTCAACACGTCCTAAATTATGTTTATATTTAGTTCTGTATTTATCATAAGCTTTTTCTATGGCCTTTTCGAATGCAACCCGGGCAGCAAAAGCTGTCCCCTTTTTTGTCCCTTTAAAGTCACAAGCTCCAGCAGAAGAGATGCCTAAGGTATCTCCACCCTTGCGTATACAAATAATCGTATTATTAAACGAGGTGCTCAAATGAACGATGGCATCCGGAACAACCTCTTTACGCTTACGGTGCGCTCCTGCTAAAGCCTTATCGGCCATAGTCAAAGGCGGCTGAGAAGCATGTGAATTGTAATCTGTCATATTAGTAAATACCTAAGCTTATATATTACATTTTATTGATTAATGACACGGTCATTAATCTTTACGGATCATTTTACGAGGACCCTTACGCGTGCGTGCATTAGTACGAGTGCGTTGACCACGGACTGGTAAGCCTCGACGATGCCGAATGCCTCTATAACAGCCTAGATCCATCAAACGCTTGATACTAATAGAAACTTCTCGCCGTAAATCACCTTCTACTTTATAAGTAAGAATCTTCTGTCGTATCGCATCTAACTGTGCATCTAAAAGTTCCTTAATTTTGGTCTCAGGCGAAATATTCAGATCTTTGCATATTTCCCTAGCACGCGATCGCCCGACCCCATAAATGGCAGTTAAGCCTATAACGACATGTTTATTTATTGGTATATTGACACCGGCTATTCTAGCCATTTTTTCACTCCAAACCTTTAAATTTAAGATATTTCAGAAGGCGCAGTAGGGTATCTCACTCCTGACAAAAAATCAATAACACTCGCAGAAAATACAGCCTCTCCCTATTCAAGCAGAGCAGCTAACCTTGGCGTTGTTTATGACGAGCTTCAGCAGAGCAAATAACTATTAATTTTCCCTTACGCTTAATAACCTTACAATTTCGGCAAATTTTTTTAATTGATGCTCTAACTTTCATAATAACCTCTAAATTTTAATCCTTACGCACAAATAGCTAGCCTTAGCTACGTTCTACTTTATATAAAAGGAGGATGAAGAAAAGCTTATTAGCAGCGCTCTAAACCAACTAATAGGCATTACCCTGCCCGCCTAAACCCTTCAAATTAGCTTTTTTAAGTAGTGATTCATATTGATGCGACATCAATAAAGATTGAACCTGGACCATAAAGTCCATGATGACCACTACAATAATTAATAGGGATGTGCCCCCAAAATAAAAAGGGACATGCCAAGTAAATATCATAAACTCCGGTAATAAAGCAACCAAAACCAGATAAATACAACCTATTAAGGTCAATCTGGTCATCGTCGTATCAATGTATCGCGCACTTTGTTCACCAGGTCTTATGCCGGGAATAAATGCACCTGATTTTTTCAAATTGTCCGCTGTTTCTTTAGGATTAAAAACTAGTGCCGTATAAAAAAAAGAAAAGAATATGATTGCCGCAGCAAATAACAAGATATAAAGAGGTTGCCCCGGCGCTAACCAAAAACTAAGTTTTCCCAGCCATCCCAAGCCTTTCACATTGGAAAACCAGTTCGCAAAGGTGCCAGGCAACAACATAATACTTGAAGCAAATATGGGTGGAATAACACCGGCCATGTTGATCTTTAAAGGCAAATGGCTCGTTTGCGCACTATAAATTTTTCGACCTTGTTGACGCTGCGGGTAATTAACGGTAATACGGCGCTGTCCTCGTTCCATAAATACGACAAAAGCGGTTACCAACACAATAACAGTCAAAATAGAAAGTAGTGTTAAAAACTGCACCTGTCCCTGTCTAAATTGCTCTAAGGACTTAGCCACAGCGACTGGTAGCCCTGATACAATTCCTGAAAAAATTATCAGGGAAATACCGTTACCGATACCGTGCTCGGTGATTTGCTCACCTAGCCACATCAAAAACATCGTACCGGTAACCAGCGTGATTGTAGCAACAAAATAAAAGAAAAAACCTGGATTTAAAACAACGTGATTACCCACTAACCACTTTGCCATACCTACTGCTTGAACTAACGCCAGGAGTGCTGTTCCATAACGTGTGTACTGATTAAGTTTACGACGCCCTGCTTCTCCTTCTTTCTTAAGCTCTTCTAATGCAGGCGTTACCGCTGTTAAAAGCTGAACAATAATAGAAACTGAAATATAAGGTAAAAGACCTAAAGCAAAGACAGTGAACCGGGACAGAGCACCTCCGGAAAACATGTTAAAAAGCCCTAAGATACTATTACTCTGATGACTAAATAAATCAGCTAAACGATGCGGGTCTAAACCCGGAACAGGAATATGCGCGCCGATACGATAAATAACCAACGCCAGTAAAACAAAGAGTAAACGTCTTTTAAGCTCGCTAAATCCGCTGTTGGGTGTACGTCCCTTTGGCGAAGCTGAAGAAGCCGTTAGATGGCTAATTTTATCCATCTATTTAAACCTCAACACTGCCACCAGCTGCTTTAATTAATGCCTCTGCTCCTTTAGTTAACTTTAAACCTTTTATAGTCACCGACTTTCCAAGTTTACCTGTTGCTATCAATTTAACCTCTTTTGTGCATGCAGGAACTAATCGACATTCTTTCAACACTTGGATATCAACAACATCTACTTTAATTTTATTTAAAACGTCAATTCGTAACACTTGTAATGGCAATGATTTCAGTGCGGTAAAGCCAAATTTAGGTAAACGACGCTGTAAAGGTGTCTGTCCACCTTCAAAACCTAGTTTATGAAAGCCGCCGGCTCGTGCACGCTGCCCTTTATGACCTCGTCCACAAGTTTTCCCTAAGCCGGAACCTATTCCTCTTCCTACACGCTTTCCAACAGGTTTTGAGCCAGGAGCAGGCTTCAATGTATTAAGATACATAGGTTAAATTTCCTCAACTTTTATTAAGTAAGATACTTGATCGATCATCCCACGCATAGGTAAGTTATCTTTCACTTCAACGACCTGATTTAATCGCTTTAAGCCCAATGACAGGACCGTCGCGGTATGATGAGGTAAACGCCCTGAGATACTACGTATGAGAGTCAAGCGCAATTTTTTTTCTGACATATCTACTTACCTAATTATTCGTAAATTTCTTTAATCGATTTTCCACGTTTATCCGCAATCATTTCAGGTGTAGACATGCTCGACAACGCTTTTAAAGTGGCGCGCACGACATTGATTCGATTTGAGGATCCAATAATCTTTGCAATGACATTTTTAATACCCAGCACTTCAAAAATGGCACGCATAGGACCACCGGCAATAATCCCTGTTCCTTCAACAGCTGGAAGTATAATTACTTTAGTCGCCCCATGCCGCCCTATCAATGGGTGGTATATCGTATGATTGTTCAGTTCTACATAAAGCATGTCACGTCGTGCCTTTTCCAGTGCTTTTTGCATAGCAACAGACACTTCTCTCGCCGGACGTTTGCTAAATCCAATACGGCCTTTGCCATCGCCTACGACAACTCCCGCTGCAAAGCTAAAAATTCGGCCGCCTTTGACAACTTTAGCATGACGATTGACTGCAATTAACTTTTCTTGCAAGCCATCACTTTTCGTTGATTGATCAAAACTCATCGATGAATAACCTTTTAATTAAAAGGGCAAACCGGCTTCCCGGGCTGCCTCTGCCAATGCCTTAATACAACCATGATACTTAAAGCCTGAACGATCAAAAGCCACTTGATTAATTCCAGCCGCTAATGCTCGCTTTGCAATAAAGTCACCAACCATTGTCGCTGACTTAATACTATTTCCTGTAGTACCTAAGGTCTTGATTTCTTTATCTAGTGTAGACGCACTTGCTAATACTTTATCACCGCGATCGGCAGATATAATAATTTGCGCATAAATATGTTTAGAAGTACGTGCAACACATAAACGTGGTACACCTAACTGACGTATTTTAGCACGTGTCTTAGTTGCCCTGCGTTTTCGTTTTAACTTCTTGTCTAACATGCCTACCTCGAGTGACTATTTTTTCTTAGTTTCTTTCAATTTAATGCGTTCATTCGCATAACGCACACCTTTACCTTTATAAGATTCAGGCGGACGATACTGGCGTATTTCCGCCGCAACTTGTCCAACTAATTGCTTGTTAAACCCTTGTATCACAATTTCGGTCGGCGTCGGTGTTGTTATAATAATTCCCTCTGGAATTTCATAATCTCTAGGGTGTGAAAAGCCTAATGTTAAGTTAATTTTTTTTCCTTGTACATTAGCACGATAACCGACGCCTACCAATTGCAGCACTTTCTTAAATCCATCAACTACCCCTACAATCGCATTAGCAATATTGGCACGGGTTGTTCCTGCTAAAGCATCCGCCGCTGTACTACTGTCTCTAGGAGTAACTTGTAAAGATTTATCTTTAATTTCAATACTCACTTGTTTAGTCAGTTTTAAATTTAATACCCCTTTACTGCCTTTAACAACTAATATTTCGCCATCCAGCGTGACTTGCGCATCGCCGAAATTTATTGGATTTTTTGCAACTCTTGACATACCAACCTTTATCTTAACGTTTATTCAACGATAGCAATAACTTCGCCGCCTTGACCTAAAGCTCTAGCCGCTCTATCTGTCATTAACCCTTTCGGAGTAGAAATAATAGCGACTCCTAACCCTGCTACCACTTTAGGGAGCTCAGTTGCCGAACGGTAAATTCGCAACCCGGGACGACTTACCCGTTTTAATGACGCGATAACAGGCTTGTCTAAGTAATATTTTAAAAAAATTGTCAGTGAGGATCTAAACTCTTTTTCCTCACATTGAAAATCAGTGATATAACCTTCTTCTTTTAATAATTTAGCAATAGCTAGCTTTATTTTTGATGAAGGCATTGATACCGTTGGCTTATCAATAGCTTGGGCATTTTTCATTCGGCAGAGCATATCTGCGATAGGATCTTGCATACTCATATTTTTTACCTTACCAACTTGATTTAACTAATCCTGGGAGCTCACCTTTCATAGCATAAATCCGCAGCATATTTCGAGACAATCCAAAGTGCCGATAGACCCCACGAGGTCGCCCAGTTAAACGGCAACGATTGCGTAATCGCACTGAAGAAGAATCACGTGGTAATAGTTGAATCTTCTGTTGCGCCAACCATTTATCTTCATCTGATGCGTTCGTACTGTAAATAATTTCTTTTAACTCAGCACGCTTTACCGCATATTTTTTTACGATGAGTTCGCGCTTTTTTTGACGCATAATTACACTTTTTTTTGCCATAAATATTAATTCTCTTTAAACGGAAACTCAAATGCTGCTAATAAAGCCCGACCTTCCCGATCAGTTTTTGCCGTAGTTGTAATCGTAATATCCAACCCTCGTAACGCATCAATCGTATCGTATTTAATTTCAGGAAAAACGATTTGCTCACGAATTCCTAAACTATAATTTCCACGACCATCAAATGATCGAGGACTAAATCCACGAAAATCTCGAATTCGCGGTATTGCGACACTGATTAAACGATCCAAGAACTCGTACATACGGTTTTTTCGCAGTGTTACTTTACAACCAATAGGCCACTCTTCACGAATTTTAAAACCTGCGTTAGATTTTTTCGCCTTGGTAATAATCGGTTTTTGCGCAGCAATTAACGTCATATCCGACGCAGCTGCATCAATAATTTTCTTATTTGCTGCGGCTTCTCCTACACCCATATTAAGTGTAATTTTAGTAATACGGGGAACTTCCATAACGCTTTCATAAGCAAATTCTTGCTTAAGCCGTTTCGTAACCGTATTTAAATAATGCTCTTTTAACCTTGCCATCAAATCTCACCTAATTATTAGATATCAACCAGTTCACCGTTGGATTTAAAAATACGCACCCTCTTTCCATCCTCTAGCTTTTTGATCCCCACTTTATCGCCTTTTTTGCTTACTGGATTATACAAAGCCAAATTCGTTAAATTAATAGGCGATTCTTGTGTGACGATCCCCCCTGCAATATTTTTTTGTGGGTTGGGTTTCACATGTTTTTTTACTAAGTTAATCCCTTCTACACGGGCACGGTTCTTAGCAACGCTAATATTCAATATCTTACCCTGCTTACCTTTGTCTTTACCGGTTAAGGCAATGACGGTATCACCCTTTCTAATTTTACGCATGGTGTACTCTACCCTTATAATACTTCAGATGCTAATGAGATAATTTTCATAAAGCGTTCGGTACGTAATTCTCTCGGAACAGGACCAAATACCCGTGTACCTAGTGGTTGTAATTGTGCAGTCAACAAAATAACCGCATTGCTATCAAAACGTATCACGCTACCATCACTTCGACGTACTCTTTTTTTAGTACGCACAACGACAGCATGCCAAACCTCTCCTTTTTTCACTTTACCGCGCGGAACAGCTTCTTTAACGCTAACTCTAATGACATCTCCCACTCCGGCATAGCGTCGCTTTGATCCGCCTAATACTTTAATACACATCACGCTACGTGCACCGCTATTATCTGCTACAGCTAATTCTGTTTGCATTTGTATCATAAAAAACTTCCCCTATTCCACCGTTTCTTCAGGAACGGGTTGCTGATTTATTGACTTTACTACCACTTGCACGAGCGACCAAGCTTTGTGTTTTGAAATAGGACGTCCTTCTTGAATAATAACCGTATCACCTTCCTGACATTGATTTTCAGGATCATGCGCAAGAATTTTACTACTTCGCTTTAAATATTTTCCGTACTTAGGGTGCTTTACCTTACGCTCTATAGAAACATTGATGGTTTTATCCATCTTATTGCTGATAACTCGTCCCATTAAGGTTCGGTTGACTTTAGTTTGGCTCATATTTTTTGGCCCATATTTTCATGTAAAATAGTTAATGATCTCGCTAACAGCCGTCTCACTGCTCTCAATCGATGTGTCGCAGTCAATTGATGCGTTGCATGCTGTGCTTCTAATTTAAATTTTTCCTGTCCTAACTTAAAGGTTTCTTCTTTAAGTAACTCAACAGATAAATTTCGTAATTCTTTTTTATTCATTAAAGCACCGTCCGCGTAACAAAGTTAGTGGTCATAGGTAATTTTGCAGCTGCCAATTTTAAAGCAACTCTAGCGGTATCAGCAGAGATACCTTCCATTTCAAATAAAACACGACCCGGTTGAATGACCGCCACCCAATATTCAACACTCCCCTTACCTTTACCCTGACGTACTTCTAAAGGTTTTTTGGTGATCGGCTTGTCAGGAAATATCCTAATCCAAACTTTTCCACCTCGTTTTATGTGTCGCGTTAAAGCACGACGCGCCGCTTCAATTTGTCTTGAAGTAATAAAGCCTGCAGCGGTTGCTTTCAAGCCATATTGTCCAAAACTAATTTCTGTACCTCGTGTAGCAATACCGCGGTTACGCCCTTTAAATTGCTTACGATATTTTGTCCGCTTGGGTTGCAACATAATCTTTTCCCAAATTATCTATTCTTCAATATTATTTTAACGCGTAGCTTCATCTACAATTTCTTTATTCACAGGATGATGCTTAGCCGTAGCGGGTTGACGTCTGCGACTATAATGCTTTTGATTTCGATCATCAAGAAATTGTGTCTTGGCCTCTGTAGTTTCTAAATTCGAAATTTTTGAGCGATCAAAAATTTCACCTTTATAAATCCAAACCTTTACACCTAATTTTCCATAGGTTGTTTGCGCTTCCGCTAAACTATAATCAATATCTGCACGGAAAGTATGTAATGGAACACTTCCTTCTTGATAACGTTCACTACGTGCTATTTCTGCGCCACCTAAACGTCCCGCCACATTAATTTTAATTCCGAGCGCACCTAATCGTAAGGCTGTTTGTACAGCACGTTTCATCGCTCGACGAAACATAACACGGCGTTCTAATTGTTGCGCAATATTTTCGGCAACTAATTTAGCGTCTAATTCCGGTTTTTTTACTTCCACTACGGAAAGCCGTACGGGTACCAGCATAATTTTTTCTAACTTTTCTCTTAGTCGATCGATATATTCACCCTTCTTACCTATCACTACGCCTGGTTTTGCAACAGAGATAGTTATTTTCGATTTTCTAGCGGCACGTTCTATTTGTATGGAAGATACTCCCGCTTGATATAATGCTTTTTCTATCAGTTTGCGAGCACATAAGTCTTTGTAAAGATTATCCGCATACTCACGGGATTTTTTTGCATACCATCTTGCTGTCGATGTTCGGGTAATACCTAAACGAATTCCAACAGGATTTACCTTATGGCCCATAATTAGTTTTTCTCCCCATTATCATCTGACACTTTTACTGTTATGTGACAAGTTGGTTTTAGTATGCGATTACTCCGACCTTTAGCTCTGGCATGCATACGCTTTAAAGTAGAGCCTTCATCAACAAAAATAGTTGATACCTTCAGTGTGTCGATATCAGCGCCCGCATTATGTTCTGCATTCGCTACGGCTGATTCTAAAACTTTTCTTATCGCCTTAGCATTTTTCTTGACACTATTGTCCAATATTTGCAGTGCTTTTTCCACGGTCAATCCGCGTACTTGATCCGCTACTAATCGACACTTTTGCGGTGATAATCGTGCGTATTTTAAATGTGCTGCAACTTCCACTTTCTATACCTCTTTAACTACTTTTTTTCATCTGTGCCTTTGGCTTTCTTATCGGCTGCTCTATGGCTACGGAAAGTACGTGTAATTGAAAACTCTCCCAATTTATGACCTATCATATTTTCTGTAATGTAGATAGGAACAAAATCCCGACCATTATGAACGGCTATCGTCAAACCTATCATTTCAGGCAAAATCATAGAGCTACGCGACCAAGTTTTAATAGGTCGTTTAACACTAGCCACTTGGGCTGCTTGTACCTTTTTCGTTAAATGTCCCTGTATATAGGGACCTTTTTTTACTGAGCGTGGCACTCGTATCACCTCATTAAATTAAATTATTTCTTTTTGCGTCGTTGTACGATCATTTTTTCATTGCGTTTATTTCGACGAGTCTTATAACCCTTGGTTGGAAGACCCCAAGGACTGACAGGATGTCGTCCACCTGAAGTTTTACCTTCACCACCACCATGTGGATGATCGACTGGGTTCATCGCCACACCTCTGACGGTAGGGCGAATTCCACGCCAACGGGATGCCCCTGCCTTTCCTAAAGAACGCAGATTATGATCATTATTACTAACAACACCTATGCTCGCTTTACATTCAACGGGTATTTTTCTCAGCTCACCCGATCGCAGCCGTATAGTAGCATAATCTCCTTCACGTGCAATCAGCTGTACATACGCGCCCGCACTGCGTGCTAACTGAGCTCCTTTACCAGGCTTGAGTTCAATCGCATGTAATACTGTTCCAACAGGAATATTACGCAAAGGAAGAGAATTACCAGAACGTATCAACGCTTCTGGACCCGCTGTCACTTCCATGCCCACTTTAAGGTCATTCGGTGCCAAAATATAACGTCGTTCACCATCCGGATACACTATTAAAGCGATGTGAGCGGTACGGTTTGGGTCGTACTCTATTCTTTCAGCGCGGCCAGTGATTCCTTCTTTGTCACGCTTGAAGTCAACCAAACGATACTGCTGTTTATGACCTCCACCTTGATGACGTGTTGTAATTCTCCCTTGATTATTACGTCCACCTTTTTTAGGTTTTGGAGCCAATAAACGACTATGCGGTTTACCTTTATGTAGACCTACTTTGGAGACCTCAACGACAAAACGTCGACCTGGCGAGGTAGGATTTGCTTTTTTACTAGGCATAATACTTATTTCTCTCTATTTTGTTCCGGTAAAATCAATGTCGTAACCCGCTTTCAAGCTTACATACGCTTTTTTCCAACCTTTTAATTGACCTTCAACTTGCTTAAAGCGCCGATCTTTAGGCTTTACATTCAAGAGTTGAATAGCATTTACTTTAACATTAAACAGAGATTCTACTGCTTGTTTGATTTCTGATTTATTCGCATTTTTTAATACTTTAAATACAAATTGACGATGCTTATCCGCTAGCATGGTAGACTTTTCCGACAAATGTGGTCTTTCAATAATTTTAAACCGGCGCAACTGCTGAGTTAAGGCAATATTCATCATGCTAATAGCTCCTCAATTTGTTTTAAAGCAGGCGCAGTAATTAATATCTTTTCATAATGAATTAAGTTAACAGGATGGATAGCTTCTACATCGGTTAACTCAATCTTATGTAAATTTCTTGCCGCTAAATAAATATTTTCATTAATTTCTTCAAGAACAATCAGCACTTTTTGGTTAATTTTGAGTTCTTGGAGTTTAGCCAGTAAATCACGTGTTTTAGCTTTTTCAAGTTCAAAGGATTCCAAAACGACAAACCGGTCTTGGCGTAATAATTCTGAACAAATCGATCGCATCGCAGCACGATACATTTTTTTATTTACTTTTTGCGAAAAGTCTTGCGTACTTGCTGCGAAAGTAACTCCACCACTACGCCACAATGGGCTGCGAATAGTACCTGCTCTTGCGCGCCCCATACCTTTTTGTTTCCAAGGTTTCTTTCCGCCACCACTCACTGCAGCGCGATTTTTCTGCGCACGTGTACCTTGCCGTCCTCCTGCTAAATAAGCAGTGACCACTTGATGAATTAAAGGTTCATTAAAACGACATCCGAAAACAGCTTCTGACAGCTGTAATTCTTGATTCGAACCATTCTTTGTTACTAAAGCCACTTGCATAGAGCCATTCCAACTATTTATATTTCAAATCAATCTATACTTTTCGCATTTGATTTTTTGTCTGTGTTGCCGCTCAATTTACAATCCTCATGTATGCAATATACACTGCGGTTGCTTCATCACGCCGCCTTTCCAAAAATCCGATTGCTGCGAGTATATACCAAGAGATCAACCTTTGTTTCGTTTATTCTTTTTTCTTACCGCAGGTTTAACAATAACCTGTCCACCAGGTGCACCTGGTATCGCTCCTTTTATATGCAGCAAATGCCTTTCAGAATCGACCTTAACCACTTCTAAAGATTGAATCGTACAGCGATGATTCCCTAACTGCCCGCACATTTTTTTTCCCTTAAATACTCGACCCGGTGATTGACGTTGACCTATAGAACCGGGCGCACGATGTGAAAGCGAGTTACCATGCGTAGCATCTTGCGTAGCAAAGTGGTGCCGCTTAACAACGCCGGCAAATCCTTTACCTTTATTAGTCCCTGTTACATCTACCCACGCACCTAATTTAAATAATTTATCAACGGTAATTTCTTTTCCTAATGATAAATCTTTAATAAATTCACTATCCTCATCATTTAATTTAAATTCCCAAAGACCTTTTCCAGGCTCAACATTTGCCTTAGCAAAATGACCTGCTTCAGGCTTATTGAGACGCGAAGAAGATTTTTTATCGGTGGTTACTTGAACAGATTCATACCCATCGCGTTCTTTAGTTTTAATTTGAACCACACGATTAGGTAGTATTTCAATGAGTGTGACAGGTATCGCTGCGCCATTTTCAGCATATATCTGCGTCATACCACATTTTCGACCTATTAAACCCATTGTCATAACTAAATACCTTCACTGAATTAGCATTTTTAATCAAATTACTTATCTTTTTTGTCGCTCTTTTCTTTTTTATCACTCATGGTTCGTAGCTCGATACTAACCTCAGAAGGTAAATCATCCAGACGCTTAAGCGCATCTGCTGTTTTATCAGTTGAAGCGTAAACATCTATTAAACGTTTATGTGTACGTATTTCATATTGATCACGAGCGTCTTTATCAACATGCGGCGAAGTATTAATCGTTAACTTCTTAATCTTTGTCGGTAAAGGGATAGGACAAATGATCGCACCGGTACGTTTTAATGAACTTACAATCTTCTCTGTTGCCTTATCAATTAAACGATGATCAAACGCATGTAACACAATACGAAAATCTTGACTTTGTAAAGACATAACACTACCTACTGACCTTTAGGCCTTTTTACCTTTTTTAAGGAGATTAGAAACAACACCCGATCCTACGGTTTTACCACCTTCACGAATGGCGAAACGTAAGCCTTTTTCCATGGCAACACCATATTCATTCATCAGCGTCACTGTTATCTTAACGTTATCACCCGGCATAACCATTTCAGATCCTTCGGGAAGCTTAATCGTTCCAGTAACATCGGTCGTTCTGAAATAAAATTGTGGTTTATAATTATTCATGAATGCCGTGTGACGACCACCCTCTTCCTTCGTCAGCACATAAATTTCCGCTTCAAATTCAGTCCAAGCTTCTACTGTACCTGGCTTAGCCAATACTTGTCCGCGTTCCACATCTTCACGTTTTAATCCTCGGATCAACGCACCTATGTTGTCGCCTGCTTCACCTTGATCAAGCAACTTACGGAACATTTCCACACCTGTTACTGCTGTATCTTGTACTGCTCTTAAACCAACCACTTGCACCGCATCACCCACTTTAACAATTCCGCGTTCTACACGGCCAGTTACTACCGTACCACGACCTGAAATAGTAAAGACATCTTCGATAGGCATTAAGAAAGGTTTTTCGGTATCACGAACAGGTTCTGGGAAATAGTCATCCATTGCCTTAACCAAGGCATAAACACCACCCCCTTCACAATCACCTTCTATGGCTTTTTTAGCTGATCCACGAATAACTGGAATATCATCACCAGGAAATTCATATTTAGAAAGTAATTCTCTGATTTCCATTTCCACTAAATCTAATAATTCTGCATCATCTACCATGTCGCATTTATTCATAAACACAACGATATTAGGTACACCTACTTGTCGTGCTAACAATATGTGTTCGCGTGTCTGTGGCATGGGGCCATCAGCTGCACTCACCACAAGTATCGCACCGTCCATTTGTGCCGCACCGGTAATCATGTTTTTGACATAATCGGCGTGACCGGGACAATCAACATGCGCATAGTGGCGCTTATCGCTTTCATACTCAACATGTGAGGTTGAAATAGTGATACCACGGGCTTTTTCTTCTGGCGCTTTATCAATTTTATCAAACGCAACTGCTTCACCACCAAACTTATCTGCCATACATTTGGTAATCGCTGCCGTCAATGTTGTCTTACCATGATCAACGTGGCCTATAGTTCCCACGTTTAAGTGGGGCTTATTTCGTTCAAATTTTCCAATGGCCATAATTTTTACCTCAATATCTATTAATTACTATCATCTTTTTTACGAATAATACCATCCGCAACATTTGCGGGAGCCTCGTTATATTTACCAAACTCCATCGTATAAGTAGCACGTCCTTGAGTTGCTGAACGTAGATCTGTGGCATAACCAAACATTTCTGAAAGTGGCACCTCAGCACGTATCATTTTTCCACCACCGGCAGGCAAATCTTCCATACCTTGCAAAATGCCACGACGACGATTCAGATCACCCATGACGTCACCCATGTAGTCTTCGGGTGTTACTACTTCAACTTTCATAATCGGCTCTAATAATACGGGCGTTGCTTTCCGAGCACCTTCTTTAAAAGCCATGGAACCCGCAATTTTGAAAGCCATTTCACTGGAATCAACATCATGATAAGTCCCATCGAAAAGGGTTACTTTCACATCGACAACAGGATAACCGGCTATCACACCATTTTCTAATTGTTCTTTTATTCCTTTATCAACAGCTGGAATATATTCTCTAGGAATAACGCCACCGACTATAGCATTTTCGAATTCATAACCTTTACCGGCTTCTAGTGGCTCTAACTTTATCCATACATGACCATATTGACCACGACCACCACTTTGACGAACAAACTTTCCTTCTTGCTCGACGGCTTTACGTATCGTTTCTCGATAAGCGACTTGTGGTTTGCCGACATTAGCTTCGACACTAAATTCTCGCTTCATTCGGTCAACAATAATCTCTAAATGCAACTCACCCATACCAGAAATAATGGTCTGGCCTGATTCTTCATCAACGCGCACGCGAAAAGAAGGATCTTCCTGGGCTAGTTTACTCAACGCTATCGACATTTTCTCTTGATCAGCCTTGGTTTTAGGCTCTACCGCAACCGAGATCACAGGCTCAGGAAACTCCATGCGCTCTAACGTAATAATATTATTCGGATCTGAAAGCGTATCACCGGTGGTGGTGTACTTCAGACCCACCGCGGCAGCAATATCACCTGCTCTGACTTCTTTTATTTCTTCACGAGTATTAGCGTGCATTTGCACAATACGCCCTATACGCTCTTTTTTGCTTTTAACAGGGTTATAAACACTATCACCACTCTTGACAACACCGGAATAGACTCGAAAATATACCAATGATCCTACAAAAGGATCCGTAGCAATTTTAAAAGCGAGCGCAGCAAAAGGCGCATCATCAACAGGCGGCCTTTCAGCGACTGTTTGGCCCGCATCATCGAGTACCCCTTTAATAGCGGCAACATCATTAGGCGCCGGCAAATACTCAATAACAGCATCCAACATCGCCTGTACACCCTTGTTCTTAAAGGCAGACCCACACAGTACCGGCACAATCTTGTTATCTAAAGTCAATATACGGATAGCCTGCTTGATTTCGTCGATACTAAATTTTTCGCCATTGAGATAACGCTCTGTCATCTCTTCAGAAGCTTCAGCCACCGCTTCAATTAGCTTTTCATGCCAAACTTCACATTCAGCTTTTAAAGCCTCAGGAATATCTCGATATTCAAAACGCATACCTTGCGTACTTTCGTCCCAGTAAATAGCTTTCATTTGTACCAAATCGACGACGCCTTCAAAATTCTCTTCCGCACCTATTGGAATATGAATAGGAATCGGACGCCCCCCTAAACGTTTGGCTATTTGATCGACTACACGCAAAAAATTAGCACCCGCCCTATCCATCTTATTCACAAAAGCAAGACGTGGCACTTGATATTTATTTGCTTGGCGCCATACCGTTTCAGATTGTGGCTCCACACCACTCACAGCACAAAAGACGACACAAGCCCCATCCAGCACGCGCAGCGAACGTTCCACTTCAATAGTAAAATCGACGTGGCCAGGCGTATCAATGATATTGATACGATGCTGAGGAAATTGATGTGCCATACCATCCCAAAAACAGGTGGTCGCTGCTGAGGTAATCGTAATGCCACGTTCTTGTTCTTGAGCCATCCAATCCATAATGGCAGTCCCTTCATGGACCTCACCCAGCTTATGGGATACCCCCGTATAAAACAAAATACGCTCTGTTGTTGTTGTCTTCCCCGCATCAATATGGGCAATAATACCGATATTTCGATAGCGTTCTATGGGCGTTTGTCGATCCACACTCAGTACCTTTTATAAATTTTTTAAAATCAACCGAACCTAAAATGGGCAAAGGCTTGGTTAGCTTTCGCCATACGGTGCGTATCTTCTCTTTTTTTCACTGCGATGCCTTTATTGTCATAAGCATCTAAAATTTCAGCGGACAAGCGTTGCGCCATGGTCTTTTCACTACGTTGGCTCGCTGCCACCTTAAGCCAGCGCATCGCTAAGGCTGTACGTCGAGAAGGGCGCACTTCTACTGGAATCTGATAGGTTGAGCCACCCACACGCCTTGCTCTCACTTCTACATTCGGTCGGATATTATCTAAAGCCTGATCAAAGATATCGAGTAAGGCACCAGCATCGAAACCTTGTTTACCACCACTACCTTCTACACCCTCTTGTTCATCTCTCTCTACTTTTTTAGATTTATCTTTTAACCGAGCATCCAGCCGCTCTAAAGCACCATAAACGATTTTTTCTGCAACCGCTTTTTTCCCATTTTTCATCACTGAGTTAATAAACTTACTCAATAACTCACTTTTAAACTTAGGATCAGGAAGAATAACCCTTTTAGCAGCAACACGTCTTCTTGGCATAACTCAAATTCCTAGCTATTTAATTTATTTATCTTTAGGCCTTTTAGCCCCATATTTAGAACGGCCTTGTTTTCGGCCCGATACACCGGAAGTGTCTAAAGCACCCCGCACTACGTGATATCGAACACCAGGCAAGTCTTTTACCCGTCCGCCGCGCATCAGAATAACCGAATGCTCCTGAAGATTATGGCCTTCACCACCGATATAAGTCGTTACCTCCATACCGTTGGTTAAACGAACCCGCGCTACCTTACGTAAAGCCGAGTTTGGCTTTTTAGGGGTAACCGTATAAACACGTGTACAAACACCGCGTTTTTGGGGACATTCACCCAATGCAGGCACCATTGATTTAGTGCGTCTTTGGACACGTGGTTTTCGTACTAACTGGTTAATTGTGGCCATGTAATCTCTTTACTCAAAAATGTGGCTTAAATTTACTCTGAATACTTTCTTTTTTAGTGAAAATCAAACTTTTATTTGCTATTACACTAAATTTTTTAGGTGTTACAGTAAGCTCAAAAAAATCTTTCTTCATCGAACGAAGAGGGGCGAGATTGTAAAGAGACCGCTCTAAGATGTCAAGTGTCGACATCGTTTTCTCTGCTTATTTTTCCTACAAACTTTTGTATTTTTCTAGTCTTTTTATCTTTACAAATAGGGATAAAAAACAAAAGTGATAAAAGCATATCGTTTGCCCCTATCACTCATCTTACGCACAAAGTACTTAGCTGCACGCAGAGCCTCATACCTGATGTCCTACTCCTCAAAAAAACCTACGTTGATGCTACCCTCATCCTGTCATTTATGATTAAAAAATCAGGCGAAATCATGTCCAGCAGATGAAACTGCTGCTCTCTCTTCTCACTCTCTGCAGTGGCCGTTGATTTTTGGAAAAATGCTGAGTTAGCCTTAGATAACCAACGCTCATTTAGGACAGGATCAAATTTAACTAGCTTGTCAAAATAGCGTTTAATAGCGGCTAAGAATAACTGCAATAAGTGTATAAAAGCTTCTGATAAATTTGATTTTTTTAAAAAAAATACGGGTTTAAGCAGCTCTTCTGTACAGTTTATATTGGCACTTTGAATACTGGCCGCTAATTTATAGCCATTATTTTTAACTTTACTAAGATTCAGTGAAATGCAAGAAGAAGTTTGGCAATAGTAGTCTCCTTTCTCGACCAATACGACTTCGTTATCCGAAGTATCAAAAGATTTTTTTTCTTTATAGGTATTAATCTCTTCAATTTGGATACCCTTACCATCCTCTGACCAAGAAAAGTTTATCCGCATATCCGGTTGTCCAATAATAGCATTCTGATTATGCTGTTGATAACATTCATTCATTAATTGCATGCTTAACTTAGAGAAAGTATGTGGAAAACCTCCCTGATGAAAAGAGTAGAGAACCAGCGCGATATAATATTTTTTTAACTCTTTGTCTTCTATTTGTTCAAGCAGATGAGTTTCAATAAATTGGGATAGATCCTGTTTGCTTTCAAACATCTTGTTCTTTCGTAGCTCCTTAACACTTCTTCCATTGATAAAATAAACCTCCCAATTTCTCTCCCAATCACCTTCTGTGACATTGGTACCCAATGTCACATTGATTGTCTTATCTTTTATATCCTGTAAATCTTCATTTAAAATTCGAAGATTAAAAAATTCCGTAGGTGTATTTTTTACTGCTTTAGGCTTATTTAAGCGAGCGAGCTTGGTTTCTAATTGAACTGTTTCTACATCTAGCTTTAAATCGCTAGGCAAAAAATAAGTTGATTTAACTAAGCCTTCAGCCCCAGGCGCATTTTCTGAAGCAACGTGTTGCTGATGTTTAGACTTGAATAATTCTTCTAATAGGGTTAAATAATTGCCTCTATCCGATTTATTATCCTGATAATGAGGGAATTTTTTATTCTGATGATAGTAAACCGCCGCTGCATCCGCTGCTATGGATGCGCCTCCCGTACGATCTTTCCCACTCTTACAAGCTATCCAAGAAACACCTCCCAAGCAATTAACAATGATTGTCTCAGCAAAACTTCTAAGTTGTGGCTTATGTCTTTCATCACTGGCTAAGACACCTTGCCCAGATGGAATTGATAATAGAGTCTGTAAGGCATGCAGTAATTGAAATACATTTTCACCCAAAATTTTTCTAATCTCTTCATTAAAAAAACTCTCAAGCATCTTAACTAAAGATTTTCTACTATTAGCAGATATTTTTCCTACTTTTTCGCAGAAATTCAGCTCTTTTATCAATTTACGTAACTGAAAATTAAAACTTTCAGCTTTCTCGAATTGATTCATGTATTTTATCAATTGAGGCCAGCTTTCCACTCCTTTGTTTTGTTGATTAATTTTAGGTTTTAGCTGAAATAAAGGATTTAAATAACGGGCAACAGCGCCTAGCAATAGTGCTGTATTGAATTCATTATGTTTATTCTGAAGAGGATAAGTTCCAAAATGACGTAATACATTAAATGGATTATTTGTTGATAATAAAGTTAATCTAATGGGCTTATATTGATAAGCCTTATTATCCTGGTCAAACAATCTCCATTTTTTTAAAAAATCCTTATAGAATAGATTTTCATTTTGCTCATTTTGAGTAAAAAAAAGCGCTTTGACTTTGAGATCCTCAATTGACGTTTCAGGATTTGCTAAAGCGTACTGAAAAAGTTTAACCGCTCTTTCTTTGAGCGCATATATTTGTGTGTCGTTATCGCTAGCCCTACTAAAAAACTTAGCTTTAGCACTCGCTATTTTTCCAGGTGACAAAATAGATTGGCTTAAAATAACTAGTTCGGAGGTAGATTCAAGGACATCAGACTTTTCTTTTAAGCTCAATCTAATCTGAGAAGCTAAATTTAAACACGTTAAACGAAATTGCTCATCGTCAGTATTTTTATTTTCAAGCAAATCAATAGGGAGTTGAGCGGCGTGCCGAAAATAAGATAAAGCCACCGCATTATTAATCTTACATTCATGATACGATAAATTAGCAAGACCGGGCACATTACGTAGTGAAGAAGGAATAGAACAAGCCGCTAGTTCTTTTTGATTTTCTATAATAAAACTCTGCTGCCATATAGCCAAGGATTTAAGCCAGAGCGTATCGTTATCTGAATATTCTGGAAACAACAACTCTTTATCGACAAGAGGTTTTTCACTCAAAACTATGTTTAAGTTTTTTGGATTAGTATCGTTTTCTCTTGCTGGAAAACTCACTTGTGTCTCGAAAGACCTACGTCCTTTTAGCCACACCGAATAACGTTCAGCAACAAGCAAGGATTGAAAAGGGGTTTCTAGTGTTGTGTGAAAATCCAGTATTGAAATATAAGATTTAAGTAATCTATTAGTGAAACTCTCGTTTGCTGCTTTAAAAGAGGATATTTTTTCCCTTTTAAGATCATCCGCATAATCTTTATAAAGTCTTTCAATTTGTTCGCCAATGAAATCTAATCTAGCTGAAAACTTATTGCCTAGCTTCCATTCTTGTTCAGTTAAATACTTTATCAACAACAACATCCCTGCTTTATAAGACTCTCCTCGGAGAGTAAAATTATCATATAAACTAAGTTTTTCAGTTGTCATACGAGAACCTTTGCTTCGTTTTATAAGTACATGTTTTGATTGATATTACTTAATTAAAACATAGAATTATTAAAAAAAAATGAATAGACATCGATTCTTGATTTCGAAAAATTAGAATAGTTGAGCAAGTGGTAGAAAAGTAAAGATAAGGTATAAAAAAGAATGCACCCTAAGGTGCATTCTTTTCTTAAAGCGTAAAAGGACTAAAAGCTCTCACTTAAAATCCTCAGTCTCAAAAATTATGATTTTTTATCCTCTTTAGGTTCAGATAACGCCTGACTGAGTGCTTGCTCTACATCACTCGCTGTCATTTGTGGTGCTGCTGCTGTAGCATTTAAGCGTTGCTGTCTTGCCAATACATTGGCAGCCCGCTGACGACGCGCTTCGGCATGATAAGCAAACCCTGTCCCTGCGGGTATTAAACGGCCCACAATCACATTTTCTTTTAATCCTTTCAGTTCATCGCGCTTTCCAGTAACAGCTGCTTCGGTTAATACTCGTGTCGTTTCTTGGAATGACGCCGCTGAGATAAAGGAGTCCGTCGCTAAAGAAGCTTTAGTAATACCTAACAAAACCGCTTCAAAGCGTGCAGGTAATTTATCTTCAGCAACCAGCTTTCTATTTTCTTCTTTGAGACGAGACTCTTCTAATTGCTCACCTTTTAAGAACCTGCTTTCACCCGAATCAAGAATGTTTACTTTACGCAACATTTGACGAACGATGACTTCAATATGTTTATCATTGATTTTCACACCTTGTAGGCGATAAACTTCTTGCACTTCACTGACGATATAATTAGTCAGTGCGTTAATACCTAACAAACGTAAGATATCATGTGGATTTAAAGGCCCATCGGCAACAATTTCACCACATTCTACATGTTCACCTTCAAAAACCGTTACGTGACGCCATTTAGGAATTAACGCCTCAAACGCTTCACCGTCATTGCCGGTAATCACTAAGCGTCGTTTACCTTTCGTTTCCTTACCAAAACTGATGATACCGGAAATTTCGGCTAAAATAGCAGGCTCCTTAGGCTTACGTGCTTCAAAAAGGTCTGCAACTCGCGGTAAACCACCTGTAATATCACGCGTTTTTGAGGTTTCTTGTGGGATACGTGCCACGATGTCACCCACGCCCACAGCCGCACCATCTTCCAAGCTCAAAATAGCATTAATTGGTAAGAAATAATGCGCAGGCAAACGCGTACCCGGTAAGAACAGGTCATTGCCTTCTTTATCGGTCAGTCGGACCATAGGACGTAATTCCTTACCACCTGAGCCACGTTGCTTGGAATCCATGACCACAATACTGGTTAAACCGGTAAGCTCATCGGTTTGTCGATTCATCGTAATACCATCAATTAAGTCAATAAACTTAACATAACCGGCTACTTCCGTTACCACGGGATGCGTATGTGGATCCCATTGAGCAATTAACTGGCCTGGAACCACTTCGGTACCATCAGAAACTTTAATCGTGGCACCATAAGGCAATTTATAGCGTTCTCTTTCACGACCTTGGGGATCCAATAATGTTAACTCACCTGAACGCGAGACGGTCACATAGTGACCATCATTGTGTTTAACGAGCTTGATATTATGTAATTTAATACGGCCTTTAGACTTCACTTGGATATGATTCGCTAAAGCAATCTGTGAGGCTGCACCACCGATATGGAAGGTACGCATGGTTAACTGTGTACCAGGCTCCCCTATCGATTGAGCAGCGATAACACCAACTGATTCGCCAATACCCACTAAATGACCACGCGCTAAGTCACGACCATAACAGGCAGCGCAAATTCCATATTTAGCTTCACAAGTAATCGGCGAACGCACATTCACTTGATCCACGGCACGTTCTTCTAAGATATTGACCCAATCTTCATCTAATAAGGTGCCTTTACTCACCACAATATCGTCACTGCCTGGTAAACTAACATCTTCAGCCAATACACGGCCTAATACACGCTCACGTAACGGGACCATGATTTCTCCCCCTTCAACGTGGGGAGTAATCGCAATGCCTAAGGTCGCTCCACAATCATCTTCAGTGACGACCATATCTTGCGCTACGTCCACCAAGCGGCGCGTCAGATAACCGGAATTAGCCGTCTTAAGCGCAGTATCGGCCAAACCTTTACGCGCACCGTGCGTAGAAATAAAGTATTGTAATACGTCTAAACCTTCACGGAAGTTAGCCGTAATCGGTGTCTCAATAATGGTGCCGTCCGGTTTAGTCATCAAACCTCGCATACCAGCTAACTGACGCATTTGCGCGGGTGAACCCCGGGCGCCAGAGTCAGCCATCATGTACACTGGATTAAACGACTCTTGCGATACTATCGACCCATCAGCGGCTGTTACATTTTCAGTCGCTAATTTTTCCATCATTGCTTTAGCCACTTGGTCATTCGTACGCGACCAAATATCAACCACCTTGTTATAACGTTCTCCCTGCGTGACTAAACCGGATGCATATTGCGCTTCAATTTCTTTTACTTCGGTTTCAGCGGCCGCAATAATTGCGGCTTTATTTTCAGGTATGATCAGATCTTCAATCCCTACCGAAATACCCGCACGTGTAGCATAGCCAAAGCCGGTATACATCAATTTATCAGCAAAAATAACCGTCGCTTTCAAACCCAAGCGTCGATAACATTCATTGATAAGACTTAATATCGCTTTTTTATTCAGTGTCTTATTAATTAAAGAAAAGGGTAAGCCATCTGGCAGCGTTTCACGTAATAAAGCTCTACCCACGGTGGAGTCAACTAGCTTAACTGTTTCCTTACGTTCACCTTTCGCATCGAATAGTACTTCCGTTATTCTAACTTTAATCTTGGCGTGTAAATCTGCATAACCTGCATCATACAACTGGCGCACATCGTTAATATCGGCACAAACTAAACCTTCTCCTTTGGCATTAATTTTGTCGCGTGTTAAATAATAAAGTCCTAAAACCACGTCCTGAGTCGGAAGGATAATGGGCTCACCGTTCGCTGGGGATAAAATATTGTTAGTCGACATCATCAACGTTCGTGCTTCTAACTGTGCTTCGATAGTAAGCGGAACATGCACTGCCATTTGGTCACCGTCAAAGTCTGCGTTATACGCCGTACAAACTAAAGGATGCAATTGAATGGCTTTCCCTTCAACTAAAATAGGTTCAAATGCCTGAATACCTAAACGATGCAGTGTCGGTGCTCGGTTTAATAAGACTGGATGTTCACGAATCACATCTTCGAGTATATCCCAAACTTCTGGTGACTCATTTTCTACCATTTTCTTAGCGGCTTTAATCGTAGATGCTAAACCACGGAATTGTAATTTACTTAAAATAAAAGGCTTAAATAACTCTAAAGCCATTTTTTTCGGTAAACCACATTGATGTAATTTTAAAGTAGGACCTACAACGATAACCGAACGACCTGAATAATCGACCCGTTTACCCAGTAAGTTTTGTCTAAATCGACCTTGTTTACCCTTGATCATATCCGCCAAAGATTTTAATGGTCGTTTATTACTACCGGTAATCGCACGGCCACGTCGACCATTATCCAATAAGGCATCGACTGATTCTTGCAACATACGTTTTTCGTTACGCACAATAATATCCGGTGCGTTCAGATCTAATAAACGCTTTAGACGGTTATTACGATTGATCACACGACGATAAAGATCATTGAGATCCGACGTTGCAAAGCGTCCTCCATCTAAAGGGACTAGAGGGCGTAAATCAGGTGGTAATACCGGTAATACGGTTAAAACCATCCATTCCGGTTTATTTCCCGATTGATCAAACCCTTCCAGCAGCTTTAAACGTTTAGAAAATTTTTTTAATTTGGTTTCTGAACTGGTATTAGGAATTTCTTCACGTAAAGTATTAATTTCTTCTTTCAAATCCAACGTAATCAATAATTGCTGTATGGCTTCGGCACCCATACGTGCATCAAATTCGTCACCATGTTCCTCGATAGCCTCTAAGTATTGCTCATCCGTTAAAAGTTGACCCCGTTCCAATGTCGTCATACCGGGCTCTATGACCACAAATGCTTCAAAATACAGAACGCGTTCTATATCGCGTAAGGTCATATCGAGTAATAAACCGATACGTGAAGGTAAAGATTTTAAAAACCAAATATGAGCGACTGGACTGGCTAGTTCGACATGACCCATACGCTCACGTCGTACTTTCGTCAATGCCACTTCGACACCACATTTTTCACAAATCACACCGCGATGTTTAAGCCGCTTGTACTTACCACATAAACACTCATAGTCTTTAATCGGTCCAAAGATTTTTGCACAAAACAATCCATCTCTTTCCGGTTTGAAAGTACGGTAATTAATAGTCTCTGGTTTTTTCACTTCACCATAAGACCAGGTGCGAATCATTTCCGGTGAAGCTAAGGAGATACGAATATTATCAAACTCATCTAAATAATCTTCTTGCTTTAGTATCCCTAACAAATCTGACATCAACGGTTTATCCGTAAGTGCCTTAATTCTTTCGTTGTTTGAGTTCGACTCGATTGCTTCCGCCATGCTTGCCAAGCTTTCTTGAGCGGGCTCCGACTTCACTTGATCGGAAGGTGCTGGCGTGGCTTTAGCCATTTCGGATGCAGTCGTCGTCGCATGCTCTAGCTCTGACTTTATAGTGTCTGCTTTTGGTTTAGTAGCCAAGGTGTTACTCTCCACTTCAGATTAATCTTTGGTTTCTAATTCTGCATTAATTGCCAAGGAGCGTATTTCCTTGACTAATACGTTAAATGATTCAGGCATACCCGCTTCCATTTGATGGTCGCCATCAACAATGTTTTTGTACATCTTCGTTCGGCCGGCAACATCATCCGATTTGACGGTTAACATCTCTTGTAAAGTATAAGCCGCTCCATAAGCTTCCAACGCCCAAACCTCCATTTCACCAAATCGCTGGCCACCAAATTGCGCTTTACCACCTAAGGGTTGTTGAGTGACTAAACTATAAGAACCGGTAGAACGTGCATGCATCTTATCGTCAACTAAATGATTCAACTTCAGCATGTACATATAACCAATCGTAACAGGCCGTTCAAAACGTTCGCCGGTTCTACCATCATAGAGCGTAGTTTGTCCTGATTCTGGTAAATCGGCTAAACGTAACATGCGTTTAATTTCGGCTTCGATCACACCATCAAAAACAGGGGTCGCCATAGGCACACCGTTACGTAAATTTTGCGCCAGCTCCACAACAGACTCATCCGATAATTTGTCTAAATCTACTTTTTGTGCCGTTTCTTTAGTATCGTTGTAAATAGATCCTAAGAAGTGTTTAATTTCTTTAATATTCTTTCGTGCATCCAGCATGCTAGCAATTTTAATACCCAAACCTTTTGCTGCCCAACCTAAATGCGTTTCAAGCACCTGACCCACGTTCATACGTGATGGCACACCTAAAGGATTAAGAACAATATCAACCGGCGTACCATCTTCCATGTAAGGCATATCTTCGACAGGAATAATGGTAGAAATAACTCCTTTATTACCATGCCGGCCGGCCATCTTGTCACCTGGCTGAATACAACGCTTGATGGCTAAATGCACTTTAACAATTTTGAGTATGCCGGGCGCCAAATCATCACCTTGGGTTAGTTTTTTTCGTTTATTTTCAAACTTTTCATCTAAGGCAAGACGTGCTCCTTCTAACTGTTTAGCAACGGCTTCCAATTGCTGGTTAGCCGCTTCATCACGTAAACTGACAGAAAACCATTGATCTTTTGGCAGATTTTGTAAATATTCTAACGAAATTTTACTGCCTGATTTTAATTTATTCGGCCCACTGCTAGCTGTCGCACCCACCAATAAAGTTTCTAAACGCTGATAGCAATCATTTTCTAAAATTCTAAATTCGTCATATAAATCTTTTTTAATTTTATCTAAAGCTGTTTCTTCAATACTTAACGCGCGTTTATCTTTTTCTAAACCATCTCGTGTAAATACTTGGACATCAATGACCGTGCCACGCATTCCTGAAGGAACACGTAGGGAACTGTCTTTTACATCCGACGCTTTTTCACCAAAAATAGCACGTAATAATTTTTCTTCGGGCGTTAATTGTGTTTCACCTTTCGGTGTCACTTTTCCAACCAATATGTCACCCGCCTCTACCCAAGCGCCTAAATGGACAATACCCGACTCATCTAACTTAGAAAGTGCACTTTCCCCGACATTGGGAATATCGGATGACACTTCTTCGGTTCCTAACTTAGTGTCTCGTGCAATACAGGTTAATTCTTCGATATGTATTGTAGTAAAACGATCTTCAGAAACAACACGCTCTGAAATTAAAATAGAATCTTCAAAGTTATAACCATTCCATGGCATAAAGGCGACGAGCAAATTACGTCCTAAAGCTAATTCACCTAAGTCAGTCGATGGACCATCCGCCATCACATCCCCTTTTTTAATCTGATCGCCTTTCTTTACTAAAGGTCGTTGATTAATACAGGTATTTTGATTAGAGCGGGTATATTTTGTTAGATTGTAAATATCAACACCTGCTGTACCTGCCGTCGCTTCTTCATCGTCAACACGCACAACGATACGACCTGCATCAACTGAATCAATAAAACCGCCCCGTTTAGCCACCACTACCACACCTGAGTCAACCGCTACTTTGCGCTCCATACCCGTACCCACTAAAGGTTTTTCTGTGCGCAAGGTAGGTACCGCTTGGCGTTGCATGTTCGAGCCCATCAACGCACGGTTTGCATCGTCATGCTCTAAGAAAGGAATCAAAGAGGCCGCCACCGAAACAACTTGAGCAGGCGAAATATCCATGTAATTGACTTTATCCGCTGTCGTCAGCATCGACTCATTACGATGCCGGCAAGGAATTAAGTCATCGATCAACTTACCATGACCATCAAGACGTGTGTTAGCCTGCGCAATAACATATTTACCTTCTTCAATGGCAGATAAATATTGAATCTCTTTGGTTACTTTGCCATTTTCAACTTTACGGTATGGTGTCTCGAGAAATCCATAATGGTTAGTTCGAGCATACACCGCCAAGGAATTGATCAAACCAATATTAGGACCTTCAGGCGTTTCAATCGGGCAAACACGGCCATAATGGGTTGGATGCACGTCTCGAACTTCAAAACCCGCTCGCTCACGTGTTAGACCACCGGGCCCTAAGGCAGAAACCCGACGCTTATGCGTAATTTCGGAAAGAGGATTCACTTGATCCATGAACTGCGATAGCTGACTGGATCCAAAAAATTCTTTGATAGCCGCTGAAATAGGTTTAGCGTTAATCAAATCTTGTGGCATTAAGTTTTCAGACTCAGCCACACTTAAGCGATCTCTGACTGCTCGTTCAACACGCACTAAACCAATACGGAATTGATTCTCGGCCATTTCACCGACACTACGTACACGACGATTACCTAAATGATCGATATCATCCACATCACCTTTACCATTGCGTATTTCGATCAATGCACGCAATACAGCCACAATATCATCTTTGGTCAAGGTGCCTGGCCCGGTAATTTCTTCTCGACCTAAACGTCGATTAAATTTCATCCGTCCTACAGCAGATAAATCGTAACGATCCAAAACAAAAAACAAATTTTTAAACAAGGCTTCCGCCGCCTCTTTAGTCGGTGGCTCCCCTGGACGCATCATGCGGTAAATTTCAACTAATGCTTCTTGCTGACTATGACTTGGATCAATACGTAAAGTTGTCGAAATATAAGCACCTGAATCCAAGTCGTTAGTATATAAGGTTTCTACTTTTTCTACTTGTGCTTCTATCAATTTTTTGACTATGTCTGCAGTTAATTCTGTATTTGCCTCAAATAGAATCTCACCCGTTTCTGCATTAATAATAGGCTTAGCCAGTGTTTTTCCTATCAAATAACCAATCGGTAACTCTAATTGTTTAATCTTAGCTTTTTCAATTTCACGGATCTGTCTAACTGCAATACGCCGACCTTGCTCAATAATAATTTTGCCTGCTTCGTCTTTAATATCAAAGCTCGCAATTTCACCACGCAAACGTTCAGGCACTAAATCCAAAACTGCATTTTCACCTTTTAAATGAAAAACATTATTACTAAAAAATAACTCTAATATTTCTTCTGAGGTATATCCTAAGGCGCGTAAAAGTATGGTAGCCGCTAATTTACGTCGTCTATCAATACGAACAAATAAATTATCTTTAGGATCAAATTCAAAATCTAACCACGAACCACGATAAGGAATAATTCGCGCTGCATACAACAATTTACCCGAAGAATGGGTTTTGCCTTTATCGTGCTCGAAAAATACACCGGGTGAACGATGTAACTGCGAAACAACTACTCGATCGGTTCCATTAATTACAAAACTTCCTGTGTCTGTCATCAATGGTAACTCACCCATGTACACTTCTTGCTCTTTAATATACTTGATCTTGGTTGAGCCTGGCGCTGCTTCTTTATCATAAATGATCAGACGCATTTTAACACGCAAAGGAGCACCATACGTTAAACCACGTGCTTGACATTCTTTAACATCAAAAGGAGGTTGCCCTATTCGGTAAGTAATATATTCCAGTGTGGCTTCACCACCCGAATAAGAAGAAATAGGAAATATAGATTTAAAAGCCGCATTAAGCCCTACATCTTCCAGCGCATCTGGTGAGGTATCTACTTGTAAAAATCGGTGATAAGACTCAATTTGCGTCGCTAATAAATAGGGCGCTTCCATTATGGTTGCTTGTTTACCAAAATTTTTGCGAATACGTTTTTTTTCAGTAAACGAATAAGGGGTTTTTGTTTGCTCAGTTGCTGGGGATGTCCGAATTACCATCTAAAGTTCACCTAGTTAGAGAACAGAATAAATAAAGAAAAATCGTGCCCATTATAGCTGGGCTTATGTTAGTGTTGGCTATCAGTAACGCTTTAAAGCCTATTTTTTAACTACTCTTCACACTTGAATTTTTTTCTGCATTGCCGCTCAACTCGCAATCCTCATGTATACCACAATACATTCCGACTGCTTCGTTTTCGAGGCGCCTTGCCAAAAACCCCATTGCTGTGAGCATAAAACTTCAATCTCGTTCTAAGTCCCTTTTTAGCCTACGTCCTTACGATTAACATCGTCTTAAACATGAATTTTATAAATTGTGCTGTGTATTCAAAAATTAAACCGACAGCGTGCTTAAAAACTAGTTTCATAACACAAAGAATGCCCAGCATAAATCTGAGCATTCTTTACTGTTATAAGACTTATTTCATTTCGCCTGTAGCACCTGCTTCTTTAAGCTTAGCAATAAGCGCTTCAGCATCTGCTTTCGATAAACCTTCTTTAATGACCGCCTTAGGTGCTGATTCAACTAAATCTTTAGCTTCTTTTAAGCCAAGACCCGTCGCTTCGCGCACTGTTTTAATCACATTAATTTTATTAGCACCCACTTCTTTCAATTCCACATTGAATTCGGTTTTTTCTTCAACCGCTGCGGCAGCGGCACCTGGTGTTGCTGATACGGCGACTGTCGCTGCGGCTGCAGAAACACCAAATTTTTCTTCCATATTCTTAATCAGATCAACAACTTCCATGACGCTCATGTTAGAAATTGCATCTAATACATTTTCTTTTGCTTTAGCATTCATATTAATCACTCCAAAAAAATAACTTTAATTAAAACACCATTACGCGGCGGCTTGCTGCTTGTCACGTATAGCAGCCAACGTACGTACTAATTTAGCCTGTGGCTCAGCGAGTGTACGCACTAACTTAGTCATTGGTGCTTTCATAACTGCCATCAATGTCGCAATGGCTTCGTCACGGGTTGGAAGGTTAGCGAGTTTTTCGAGCTCATTCACCGCTAATAATTGACCATCTAAGGCGACTGCCTTAACGATCAATTTTTCATTTTGCTTGATAAATGCTCGAATAAGCCGCGCTGCCGCACCAGGCTCTTGTTGGGAAAATGCTAAAAGCAAAGGCCCTACCAGCGTATCTTGTAAACACGCAAAGCCTGTACCCTCTAAAGCACGTCGCGCCAAGGTATTACGCACGACACGTAAATACACTCCAGAGCTGCGCGCTTGCAATCGTAATTGACTCATTTCCCCGACGCTTAAACCACGATATTCAGCAGTGACTGCTGATAACGCATTTTTTGCAACCTCTCCAACTTCCGCAACAATGGCCTGTTTATCTTCAAGTCTTAATGTCACGTTGGTTTTCTCCTCATATATTATTTCAACCATCGAGTATTACTGGGTGATGGTTGAAGGCTCGGTGGCCATAAAGGTTCACCGTCTGCGTAGGTAAAAAAATTAAGCATCAAATTAATAAGAAGACATAAATCTATCTTTGGTTAATGATGATGCACCTACGGTCTCCGACAGTTAGAGGGAAAGCCCTTTAACTGCGAATTCATTCCCGCTACTTATATCAAGCGGGGGTAGCTCTTCTATCCTAAATAAGCTAAATAGTCAAGATATAAACCACTTATTTAGGTTATTCCGTATCTACACAAATAGAGCAACGTGCCTCATTAACTTGCTTCTAGCGATGCTAAATTAATTAATAAACCAGGCCCCATGGTACTAGATAGACTTAACTTCTTTAGATAAATCCCTTTAGCAGTAGCAGGTTTGGCTTTTTTAACCGCCCCTACCAGTACCTCTAAATTCTGCAATAATTGCTGAGGCTCAAAACTTAACTTACCAATCGTACAGTGAATTATTCCGCCTTTATCAGCACGATAACGCACTTGACCCGATTTTGCATTGGCGACTGCTGTATTGACATCCATCGTTACTGTGCCTAATTTAGGATTAGGCATCAAGCCTCTAGGTCCTAATATCTGGCCAAGTTGACCCACTAAGCGCATAGCATCCGGTGTTGCAATAAGCACATCAAAGTCTAAGTTACCGGCTTTAATGGTTTCAGCTAAATCCTCAAAACCGACGATATCAGCGCCTGCTGCCTTCGCTGCTTCGGCATTGGCTGCCTGCGCAAACACAGCAACACGCAACGTTTTACCTATTCCGTGTGGCAATACAACCGCACCACGAACGGTCTGATCCGATTTACGTGGATCAACACCTAGATTGATGCTGACATCAACACTTTGATTGAACTTAACTGGAAATTCTTTAAGTAAGGTGACGGCTTCTACCACTGTATATACCTTCCCAGGTAGCAGCTTTTCTTTAATCAAACGAAAACGTTTACTTAATTTAGCCATTTTATACTTCCCCTTCAACTTCAATGCCCATATTACGCGCTGTGCCAGCTATTGTACGCATAGCACCTGCTAAATCACCTGCGGTTAGATCAGGCATTTTAACCGTTGCAATCTCAGCGAGTTGTTTACGAGTAATTTTACCGACTTTATTTTTATTGGGAATACTACTACCTTTGCTGATGCCCGCTGCCTTCATGATTAAATAGGAAGCAGGAGGGGTTTTTATAATAAAGGTAAAGCTACGATCCGTGTGCACCGTAATTACTACCGGCATCGGCATCCCTTTTTCTACACTTTGGGTACGCGCATTAAAGGCCTTACAGAATTCCATAATATTCACCCCTTGTTGTCCCAAAGCAGGACCAATAGGTGGCGCAGGATTAGCCTCGCCGGCTTTTACCTGTAACCTCACATAAGCTTGTATTTTCTTTGCCATTTTTACCTCCGGGTTCTAACGCTTAACTATCACTAAGCTTCCCATTGATGGATTGACGTTAAATATCGGCTTTTTTGGCGGTGCTTTGTTGCTAGCTTTATCTATGATACTCATTGACATCAATGGTCAACTCCGTTCCTAGAAAAGCTAACACCTCGCTCTCCATCCAAAATCCTCTTTTTTTAACATCAGTCCATATGATTTAATTTTTCTTTCTTTACTTTTAGTAAAGGGCTCTACAATGTATCAAGCTTTTTTAACTTGACCAAACTCTAATTCAACCGGCGTGGAACGGCCAAAAATAATGACTGAAACACGCATGCGGTTTTTCTCATAATTTACTTCTTCGACCTCACCATTAAAGTCAGCGAAAGGTCCATCCACAACACGCACCACTTCACCTACTTCAAATAAGACTTTAGGCCGGGGTTTGTCTACACCTTCCTGCATACGCTGTAAAATCTTATCAACTTCTCGACTGCTTAGAGGCACTGGTTTATCACTTGTTCCACCAATAAATTTAATTACACCCGGTGTTTTCTGAACCAGATACCAGCTATCTTCGTCCATATCCATTTCAACTAAAACGTAGCCTGGGTAAAACTTACGTGCCGTTTTACGCTTACGGCCTTGGCGTATTTCGACGACTTCTTCCGTCGGAACAATAATTTGACCAAATTTACCAGCCAAACCTTGTTGCTTAATTCGTTCATTTAACGCATCTAAAACCTTGCGTTCATAACCTGAACGTGCTTGGACGACATACCATTGCATAGATCCATGTAGAGTCTTTTGTTCTGTTGCAGATGACTTTTCATTAGTTGAAATAGGATCGTTCGATGATTGTTCTGAAACACCGGAATGAAGTTCTGATTTTTTTTCTGCCATATTCGTTAACTATCCTCTTCATTTACGCTGTTAAAAAAGAAACTGCCCATAATAAGAGTGTATCTATGCCCCATAAAAACAAACCCGCTACTATAACCATCGCCATAACGATCAAAGTAGTACGGACCGTTTCTTCTCGTGTTGGCCAAACTACTTTGCGTAACTCAGCACGTGAAGCTTGCGCAAACGCCCAAAATCGCCGCCCTAGTGCGGTATAAAAAAATAATGATGTCAGTATAAGAGCAGCTATTATCCACCCTATCAAGCGAATAGCAATGGCCTGATGAGAAAAATAATTATTGGCATAAACAGCTAATAGGATAATAATTCCCATTATTATCCAGAGTATCCACTCTCTTCTAGTTACCTTGCTTTCAACCTTTGCGTTCTTCATTTCACCTATTTCTATATTTTCTACAAAACTGAGTCATTTGATTTTGTTCTCACGCCCAGTTTATGCACCCCTCGACGTCAAATACACTAGTTAAACCTTAGCAAACCTAGGTTTATGGCAGGCCAGGAGGGAATCGAACCCCCAACCTGCGGTTTTGGAGACCGCCGCTCTGCCTATTGAGCTACTGGCCTAATTCTACTCATCTTAACAAATCTTCGTCTTTTGTTTGACTTCGTTGTTGAATTGTCTTTTCCGATGCTCATGTACTGCGTGTACACTCCGCTTCTCAAAAACAATCGCCTAGAAATCAAACAAAATACTCGATTCTATGCTTCTGTAATTAATTTACTATAAAAAAATCTAAACCATCATGGAGCCCACAACCGGGATCGAACCGGTGACCTCTTCCTTACCAAGGAAGTGCTCTACCACTGAGCCATGTGGGCCTGCACGCATTATACTCTTTCACACTTGAATTTTTATCTGTTGGCACTCATGCTGCATTGCTTTCTGGAGCGGGTGATGGGAATCGAACCCACATAGCCAGCTTGGAAGGCTGGAATTCTAACCGTTGAACTACACCCGCAAATTTAATATCTAAAAATTAACTGGTGGAGGGGGAAGGATTCGAACCTTCGAAGGCTGAGCCGGCAGATTTACAGTCTGCTCCCTTTGGCCACTCGGGAACCCCTCCTCAAAATTGAGGGGCTATTTTGCGAAAGTCAAGGCTGGATGTCAACCACTATTCTCATTACAATACATAAATATTTTTTTGTATACTCTTCACACTTGATTTTTTTCTGTGCACCATTCAACTCAGAATTCTCAGGTATAATATTGTATACACATAAATTGCTGCATGGTTGCGGCATCTTCTCAAAAATCCAATTGCTGTGAGTATCTATTTATCATGCATTTTCAAATGAACATTTATTCTGCTACGGTGACACTTTTTTTAGTCATGGATCCGCTGGGAAATATTCCAGTTTTCTTATCATTACTCAAACAAGTTGATCCCAACCGACGCACTAAAATTATTTTGCGTGAAAGTTTAATTGCATTTGCTATCCTGACACTTTTTTTATTTTGTGGAAAACCAATTTTAGATAGCTTACATATTAGTGAAGAAGCATTAGGGATTGCGGGCGGAATTATTTTATTTCTTATTGCCATTAAAATGTTGTTCCCTATGAGCCAAAATAAATTAGCTGATCAAACTCAAGGAGAACCTTTTATTGTTCCTATGGCCATTCCTCTGCTCGCTGGGCCTTCTGCCATGACTACCGTCATCTTGTTCGCCAGTCAAGCACCTCATCAAATGGGCGAATGGTTTGCCGCCTTAGCGGCCGCTTCATTGATAGCGACACTATTACTTTTAATTGCTGTACCTTTACAAAAATTATTGGGTATCAAAGTAATTGCTGCATTAGAACGTTTAATGGGAATGATATTAACCACTATTGCCGTACAGATGTTTTTAACCGGCTTAGGAACCTACCTCAGTGCTCTTCGCACTTGAATTTTTTTCTGCGTTCGCGCTCAAGTTACAATCCTCATGGTTATTGTATAAACCAGATTCTTGCATGGACGCGGCACTTGCCAAAAATCTAATTGCTGTGAGTATCTTTGATTAATATGCTTTTAATTTTGCTGAACAGTATTCGCTAACAATACTTTTTTTAATATGCTTAGCGCTTTATCTAACTGTTGTTTGCTAATGACTAAAGGCGGCGCTAAGCGAATAACGGTATCGTGGGTTTCATAGCTTAATAAACCTTGCTCTAATAACTGTAAAACAATATCACGCCCTTTTGCATAGCGTCCATCCAGTTCGACACCTATGAATAAACCTTTACCACGAATTTCTTTGATTAACGGTGATGATATTTTCAATAGGTTTTGATATAAATAATCCCCTAACTCTGCTGAACGTTGGATTAGGCTTTCATCAAATAGTATGTTTAAAGCTTCTAATGCGACTGTTGCCGCTAAAGGATTACCACCAAAAGTGCTGCCATGATCACCCGGTGTAAAAACATGCATGATATCACGACGACTTAAAAACAATGAAACCGGCAACAAACCACCGCCTAATGCTTTACCTAGAATTAAACCATCGGGTTTAACGTTTTCATGTTCATAGGCCAAAAATCGACCGGTTCTCCCTAAACCGGTTTGTATTTCATCCAAAATAAGCAAAACATTATTTTTCCGACAAATTTTTTCAATAGCTTGTAAATATCCTTGGGGAGGCACAACAATACCTCGCTCACCTTGGATAGGCTCGACTAAAAAAGCAGCCGTATTTGGGGTAATTGCAGCCGACAAAGCAGCTGCGTCACCATATTCTATGGTTTTGAATCCTGGCGCAAACGGACCAAAACCGAATTGATACTGAGGCTTTGATGACATGCCTACCACTGTCGTCGTACGGCCATGAAAGTTACCTCGGCAAACAATAATTTCAGCTTGGTTTTCTGATACTTTTTTTATAGTATAAGCCCATTTTCTAGCGGCTTTGATCGCGGTTTCTACCGCTTCAACACCCGTGTTCATGGGTAAAGCACACTCCATTTGAGTTAAATCGCAGATACGCTTTAAAAAAGCTCCCAGCCTATCACTATAAAAAGCGCGAGAACAAATGGCTAAGCGTTGTGCCTGCTGCGTTAAAACACTCACTAAACGAGGATGACTATGCCCATGGCTCACTGCTGAATAAGCACTCATCATATCGATATAACGTTTACCAGAAATATCCCAAAGTTCAGCACCTAAACCATGACTCAGCACCACGGGTAAAGGGTCATAATTGGCCGCGCCATAACGTTGCTCAAGCTCGATAGGATTATTAAGCCTTAGATCATTAGCAAAGGTTGGCTGTTGATCGGCTAAAACGGGTTGCTTACTCATTTAGTTTAAACTCCAAAAATACTCAGCAATATTTCTTTAATTAATCTTTCCGTTTTGTGATTCTGATCATGATAAGGGTTGTACTCAACTACTTCAACTCCAATAAGTAATGATTCTTGGCGTAATTGAGTCAGTGCTTGACATAAATTCTTTCCTGAAATACCGTCAGCTTCTGGCACGCCCACACCGGGCGCATCGAAAGGATCAATCCCATCTAAATCCAAACTAACACCAAATCTTAAACAATTTTTTTTTACATAGGCTATCGCTTCGGCAAATACCGTCTCCAACCCCCGTTTCTCAATCACTTCCATGTTATAAATGCGTACACCTAAACGCTCTAATAATTTCTCTTCTTCCGCTTCAAAGCTACGAATACCGATTAAAACCAAATGTTTCGGATCTATTTTAGGATAAGGTATTGAGATGTGTGTTAGCGATGTGTCACCATAACCCAGTAGAACTGCTAGTGGCATACCATGAATGTTACCTGTGGAAGTCGTTTCAAAGGTATGACTATCCATATGCGCATCAATCCAAATCAATCCCAAATTGCTTTGTTGTTGTTTTTCCAGTGCAGCTACCACGCCACTCCAAGTTCCTATCGCACAGGAATGGTCGCCCCCAAATACAACAAAACGTTTATTTTGTTGGGTTAAATCAAAAGTTATGGTAGATAATTCGGTATTGAGCTCTACTACGCGCTGCAATCTATTGTTTTTATTGCCACTCCGCGGCACTAACATAGCTTGCCAATGACTTGGTAAATGTTGTTCGGATAGTTGTTGCTCTAAGGCATGATTTTGCAGTTGTAACGGACCTTCTGCACAACCTACGTCATTCGCGGCCATACCGGATGCATACCCAATTAGGGATAGTGATGTTGTCATAGTATTTTAAACCTCTTGTTTTTATTGTTGATTCAAACATTTCTCGACAAAAATAAAAATAAGCATCGATAAGATTAAGCCAATCATTTAAAGAACTTTACCATTACCCTTATCTATAAAATTTATAACTTAATCTATTGTTTTTAGCAATATAGATTTTGTAAAGAAACTGGAAGCTTTCAAGCTTATTTTTTCAATGTAAACTTGATATATCTGAAAAGACGACTAACAATAGATCTATGCAACCCCTTGCTCCACTTATTAAAGATCTTGCTGTCATACTAGGCGTAGCTAGTTTAGTCACGCTTTTATTTCAAAAAATAAGACAACCCGTCGTATTGGGCTATCTATTATCCGGCATTATTGTCGGCCCTCATGTTCCTCCCTATGACCTGGTTACCGATGTGCCCAGTTTGCACACGCTATCTGAATTAGGTGTTATCTTTTTGATGTTTTCATTGGGTTTAGATTTTAGTTTTCATAAACTTAAACGAGTCGGAACACCGGCTATCATTACTGGTTTATTTGAAGTACTGATAGTTTTATTGATTGGTTTTTTATTAGGCAAAATTTTAGGTTGGTCTATTTACGATTGTATTTTTTTAGGTGCCGCACTTTCCATCTCATCCACCACTATCATCATCAAAGCCATGGAAGAATTGGGTTTAAAAAACAAACACTTTGCTGAATTGGTATTTGGCGTGTTGATAGTTGAGGACCTGTTAGCCATTTTATTGCTTGCCGGGCTCTCTATTGTAGTCGGTACACACGCAATTATTTCTGCCACACTCGCAGACTCAGCAATTAAGCTTTTTATAGTTGTCGGTAGTTGGTTTTTGATCGGTTACTTTTTAATTCCCACTTTGATTCGAAAATTAGTCGATGTTGCCAATCAAGAAACCTTAACTATCGTCTCCGTCGCTTTATGTTTAATATTAGTTTGTATTGCTGCCTACTTTGGTTATTCCACCGCTTTAGGTGCCTTTATTATGGGTTCTATTTTAGCTGAAACAGATTTAATTCAGTTTATTGAACAATATATGCGACCTATCCGTGATATTTTTGCGGCAGTATTTTTCATTTCGGTGGGAATGCTTATCGATCCGAGTATCATCATGCAAAATATTTGGATAGTCGTACTAATTTCCATCATCACTATTATTGCTAAAATTTTTGCTACTGGCACCGGTGCTTTAGCGGCAGGACAAAGTTTAACCACTTCGGTACGCACAGGTTTTAGTATGGCGCAAATTGGTGAGTTTTCTTTTATTATCGCCGGATTAGGACTGACATTACAGGTAACCCGCCCGGCTCTCTTCCCGATTATCATTGCCGTATCGGCTGTTACGACCTTTACGACACCCTATCTCATCATGTCTTCGGCTCCTCTAAGTAAACTTTTAGAAAAAAATCTTCCTATGCACGCAAAAGAACTATTAAGCCATTACACCATACTCATTCATCGCTACCTAAGACTGAAGAAAAAACGTGTTATGTATAGCCAATACATCACGCGTTTATTGATTAATAGTGTCATGGTAGCGATCATTTTTAGCTTGAGTGAAAAATGGATATTTCCAAAAATCAGCGAATGGATTATAAAAACCTACTGGGTCAATACGTTAAGTTGTCTCGTCGCCTTATTATTAGCTTCACCGTTTATCTGGGGCATGATCTTTGCCTATCGCGCATTCCCGCATCGACGTCATACTGCAATTAAACCTATCATCGCCTTAGGATGGATCTTTACTTTAACTGTCATTACCACTTTGGCAATTACCTATTTTCATACTTGGTCTATTATTTTACTGCTAATCATTATTGCGTTTACTTTATTTAGTTTATTGCATAAACCACTGCAAAAATTTTATCCTTGGCTAGAAAAAAGATTTCTAGCCAATATCAAAACACCCAGCATTCAAGAAACTTCTAAAGATGAATTAACTGCTTGGGGTATTAATTTAAAAGGCACTAACATTCAGAATAATTATTATTTTATCAATAAAACTTTACAAGAATTGAATCTTGCTCAGCAATTTGGCATACATGTCATTGCGCTTTATCGTGGCCCTAAAATTATCCTTACTCCAGCACACCATGAAAAAATCAGGCTTTATGATAAGCTGTTTATTTTAGGTAGTGACGAACAAATCGATACGTTTAGTCAGTTATTACAAATTACTACCTATCAAGAAGAACTAGAACTATACAATTACCTTGAGTTAAAAACTTTTTTACTCGATAAAACTCATCCTTTCATCGGCCTTAGCATTGCTGAAGCCATGCAAAAAAATCATATCGACGGAATAGTGTTAGGTATGGAACGCAAAGGGGTAAGAAAAATTAATCCCAGTAAAAATATTATTCTACATAAAGAAGATTTATTGATCGTGTTAGTTTATAAAGCGTCGACTTAAATGACCCTTGTTGGCTTCTAAAAAATTTCCTTAACCGCCTTTGCTAGTGAGATCAGATAAGTTTCTTGTCTGGTAAACATGGCCATGCTCTCCTCGAGATAGCGTATCGGTTTGCTTGAGGTACAAAAAGCCTGCGTTATGCTAGCATAAGCAATTTAAGCGACTATGAGATAATCTTGATAAGATGCATGCCTAGGGGAAGTCCGTTCTTAGTATAATCCTTTGAACAAAAAATCTCCTACCCAAATCCAGTGACCTAAAATAACCCTTTAACAACACATTAAGAGGAAGATCATCATTATTAAGCAGTTTTTTCATCGGTTATTCCCAAAAAAAATAGCTCATCCACCGGCCAAAATTATTCCTAGGGCTGAACATACTATTTCCCGCAAGGATATTAGTCATAATGCGCTAAAGGTTCTATACCGACTCAATCAACATAAATACAGTGCCTATTTAGTGGGTGGATGTTTACGTGATATTTTACTGAATCAAAAACCTAAGGACTTTGACATTGTCACCAATGCCAGTCCTGAAAATATCAAAAAACTTTTTCGCAATTGCTTATTGATTGGCAGACGTTTTCGTCTCGCGCATATACGCTTTGGCCGAGAAATCCTTGAAGTCAGCACCTTTCGAGCCCAAAGCAAAAAAAAATCCTTTAAACATCGTAAGATTGCTACGCATGGCATGTTATTACGCGATAATGTCTACGGAACTATCGAAGAAGATGTTTGGCGGCGAGATTTTACTATGAATGCCCTCTACTACAACATCGCTGATTTTTCTTTAGTCGATTACTGTGGTGGACTCGCCGATATACAAAATAAAATAGTACGCATTATTGGCGAACCCCGGCTGCGTTATCAAGAAGATCCCGTTCGGCTATTACGGGCTATTCGCTTTGCTGGGAAATTAGATTTCCAATTAGATGCAGCCACAGCAGAACCGATACAAGAACTGGCTCCTCTACTTCGGCATGTACCCCCAGCCCGTTTATTTGAAGAAGTCCTTAAACTTTTTCATCATGGCCAAGCTTTAAAAAACTATCAATTACTTCAACAATATCACTTAATCAATGAATTATTTCCTCGACCCGAGCAAGATGAGTTTGACGACACCACCGACAGACTTCTAGAACTGGCCTGTAAAAATACCGATAAACGTATCCAACAAGGGAAAACCGTTTCACCGGCATTTTTATTTGCTGTGTTTTTATGGCCTACCGTACAAACCAAAGCTCAACAACTTATTGCACAACATACACCAACATTTATTGCCTATCAGCATGCAGTAAGCTACGCACTGAGTAAACAGCAAAAACTGATTACCATCCCACGTCGTTATAGTACCACCATTCGAGAAATTTGGGATTTACAACATCGATTATTACAACGCCGCCCTTTTATGCTGCACCGTTTAATGAACCATCCACGCTTTCGTGCCGCTTATGATTTTTTATTGTTGCGTGCCAAAATGAAGGAAATTGATGTCGAAATAGCCCATTGGTGGGCACGTTTTTTAGAAGCGGATGATGACACCAGAAAACAATTAATACAAGCCGCAACTCAAGCACCCCGAGGAGCCAAACGTCCCAGACGAGGAAGAACAATATGAATGGAATCGAATCCGGATTGACTCAGTCGGATAGCTGGAAAAACTTAAAACAACATTTTTTACAAATAAAAAAAACACCGCTCGCAGAATTATTTTTAAATGATCCATTACGCGTTAAAAAATTTAGCCTAACAGAAAAAAACTTATATTTTGATTATTCAAAAAATCCTATAGTTGAAAAAACACTGACTCTGTTAGTTCAATTGGCAAATAATGCCCATCTGAAACAACATATTAATAATTTATTTTCCGGAGCCTGCGTCAATACGACACAACAACTTCCAGCCTTACATACTGCATTACGGGACCCAAGAAAAAAAGGATTAATTGTGAATGGTGAAGATATTTTAGTCCAAATTCACGCCACCTTAAACAAAATGCAACGCGTCGTAGACCAAATTCATCAGCACCAATGGCATGGCTTTAGCGGAAAAAAAATAACCGATATCGTCAATTTAGGAATAGGCGGCTCAGATTTAGGACCCTTAATGGCCTTCCAGGCACTGAAACCCTTGCAACAAAACTCGCTACGTTTTCATTTTATTTCTCAAATCGATGAACGCACATTATCAAATTTATTAAAAAAAATAAACTTCGAAACTAGTTTATTTATTATTACCAGCAAATCTTTTAGCACCTGTGAAACTCTTTTAAATGCAACCACGCTAGTAAAGTTATTTCAAGAAAAGTTTACTTCCGCATCGATTAAACAACATTTTTTAGCCGTCACTTGTCAAATCGAAAAAGCTATCACTTTTGGTATCGATCCTGATCATGTATTTCCACTTTGGGATTGGGTTGGTGGCCGCTATTCATTATGGTCGGCTGTTGGGTTATCGATTGCCTTAGCCATCGGCATGCCAAATTTCCGCGAACTGCTCAATGGAGGTCATGCGATGGATCAACATTTTTTCCGTCAACCCTGGCTATCCAATATACCGGTTTTATTAGGTTTATTAAGTATCTGGCAAGTCAATTTTTTTCAATCTTCAGCTCATGCAATATTACCTTACGATAGTGGATTAAAATATTTTCCTGCTTATTTACAACAATTAGAGATGGAAAGTAATGGTAAATCGACACGTATCAATGGTGAGCCGGTAAATTATGCCACCTGTCCGATTATTTTTGGAGACATTGGTTTAAATGCTCAACATGCTTTTAATCAATTGTTTCATCAAGGGACTGCGCATTTTTCAGCTGATTTTATTTGCACTCTACGTGATCCCAAACTTAATATTCAGCATCATCAACACGTCATCGCCAGTGCTTTAAGTCAAAGTAAAGCTTTTATGGAAGGTTACTACAGCAATATTAGTTACAAAAATCTGCCTGGAAATCATGCTAATAATATGTTGGCGTTGAATGAACTTAATCCTTTTAGTTTAGGATTACTGATCGCGCTTTACGAACATAAAGTATTCGTGCAAAGTGTCATCTGGCAGATTAATCCCTTTGATCAATGGGGTGTTGAATTCGGCAAACAATTAAATAAAAAGATTTATCAAAGTTTAAATAACCCTAGAAACCAACAACTCACTGAACGTTTTGACTCTTCAACACAAGAGCTAATCGAACTCTATCAACAGATTAATAGCTAAGTTACGTCATTTTTTTAGCTAATTCATCCAGCGCTCTATCGGATATATCTACTGCTCACGATGCTCTCACCCAAATACTCTCTTTATGCATATCGTTTCACATAACATTGTTATCATTATTTGCATTAGGCACACTGGATTAGCGCTGATATACTTAACATTTATACCTAGTAGGTTAATGTAAATGGATGCTGCAGATTCCAAACCCTTTTCATCAGCAAAAGTTGAAGTTAAAAAGCGTAGTCGGCAAAAAGTAGCCTGGCCTGCCTATGAGCTGGCTTTTTTAGATCATGATTTTTTGCTGCATAAGTCACTCCGCTCAGTACGTTTACAATTGGAGTTATTGAAACCGGAGCTTTCCCAACAAAAATTAAAAATAGAGTCCACCATTGTCGTATTTGGTAGCGCGCGAGTGGTCGATCCTGAAGTAACCAAGCAACAATTAAAGCAAGTACAACAAAAATTAAAGCAATACCCCACTCGTATAGCGACCAGAAGAACAGAAAAATTGCTTAAAAATCAACTCGAAAAGGGTAAATATTACCAAGAAGCACAACGTTTTAGCCAAATAGTCTCTGAACGCTGCCAAAAAAATCGACGTCGCCATTTTGTCATTGTCACCGGCGGTGGTCCCGGTATCATGGAAGCAGCCAACCGTGGTGCACAGGATGTCAAAGCAAAAAGTATCGGTTTAAATATCGTGTTACCCCACGAGCAAACCCATAATCCTTATATTTCACCAGAACTCTGTTTTCAATTCCATTATTTTGCCATCCGAAAAATGCATTTTTTGATCCGTGCCAGAGCCTTAGTCTGCTTTCCCGGAGGCTACGGCACCTTAGATGAACTGTTCGAAGCTTTAACACTGTTACAAACCAAAAAAATCAAACCTATTCCTTTACTATTATTTGGCAAAAAATATTGGTCAAAATTAATCGATTTTAAATTTTTGCTTAGCGAAGGAATGATCGATGCCAAAGATCTAAAATTATTTCACTATGTTGAAAGTGCCGAACAAGCCTGGAAAATTATCGCTCAATTTTATAATTTACCGATGAAATAATTTTTTTAAATAATTCAAATTTCTAGCTTTTCTCCCATTTCTTTGGCTTATAGAACTAAATTAATTGTCTTCGCCTTTTAATATTAAGCTGTCGTAACCTTTCATTAAGAAAACCTTAAGAGTTTCTTAATGTTCATCACGTAGAATTAAATAAGTAAAAAATCTTTGTTAACAATAAGAATAATAATTCAATACAAGGAATAAAAAATGCCACTATCCGATCCCCCAGAAAGAGAAGAGTTAGATCAACAATCAAAAGAACTTCATCTGGCAGTCAATGAATTCGTCCAAGTAATACAAAATTATTTAGAAAAATCAAATCCAACGCAAAAGATAAGAGAAGAAAAAGAAAATTTCACTGAATCAACCATGTCAGAGGAAGTGAAAAAACAATTATCATCACCTATGCAGCACTATCTAAAAATAGTGTTTGATGACGATAAAAAAGATGGTATTTCTAATAACGATTTAATCATTGAAAAACTTAACTTGTTAGCGCAGCAAATTATTTCAAACTTAAATACCTTAAACCAATTTACAGCAAAAGAACAACAGCTTACCGCTATTAAAGAAAAAGCAATAACCGTCTTACAAAAAGAACTTCAAAAATCAGAAGATGTAATAAAAAAGCTTAAGTATCAAATAAAAAAGCTTGAGAAGCATGTTATTGAAACATTCAAGCAAGATCATCATGAAAACGAAGACGATGAATCCTTCTTCTATGATGATTTCTTTATAAACAGTACCTTTACTGATAATCAACTTTTAGAAAAAAACCAAGTAGCACGACAAGAGGGCCATAGTGAAACAAATAACTCAAAAAAAATTAAACTCCAATCTAGTCAAAAGGATGACAGTTATTTACAAACAAATTATGCTAATCTTAGTGAAGGGGCGTTATCTGTAAAAAATAATAAATCAAATAAAATTGAATTTGAAAATGAAGAAAAACAATTAAAAGAAATTCTAGTAAAAAACATAAAACATGGAGAGTGGAGTATGCCAAAAAACGAAACCGATATAATCGATTTAGAACACCAAATTATACATGAAGACTATCTTAATCGAGCCCATCATACTAATTTGAGTAAAAAAAATAGCGCTAGCTCAGAGAGTTCATCAAGACACCCTTCTGATTCTTCGAATTCTCCGACCTCTAAAATTTCTAATGAAAATATAAATAAATTCTTTAACAACTTTTCAGATGAAAGCGAAGATGAAGCTTTTATTGAGCTGAATTCATTTATTGAGCCGAATTCATTCAGAACATCCACTCATTCGTCCAATTCGAGTCTAAGTCGATCACATAGTTCACCTGATTTGAAGCAGTTCAGGAATAAACAAGGTACGATACTTGTCAAAAATCATTCTTCAAGCGAAGATTTGATAAACTTTAAAAGTGTTGAACACATTGAAGAAGCGTCTATAGCACCGATAATAAATTCTATAAATGGTGCTACGCTCATACCTTTAACACAAGAAACCCCCATAGAAAACATAATCTCAAATGAGGAGTTTCAAGAAAAGCTTAAAGTAGAACTACTAAAATACCTTAATGATGAATATGCGCAGGTTTTTCAGGATCACGACCTATTAAATAGTAATTCCGATTTATTTAATAATTTATTAAAGTTAGAGAGTGAAGAATTAAATCGTAAAACTTTAGCTAATCATACCATTAATAGGTTACTTAAGAATGACGATACTAAAGCTGAAATAAGAGCCGTACTTACTGAATTACATACTCAAACTGGGCATGCTGATTTATTAACTCAAGAAAAAGCAAATAGCGTATTAGCTCCATTAATCTTTCCTGATTCTTTTATAAATGGAGCTTGTGCAAATTTATTGAACGACATCCTAAGAAAAAATCGTGATAACGCTGAAAGTCTGATACAACATGCGGAAGAGATAGTCGGTACATTGAATGAAGACAATCACCCGGAAATTAGTCAAGCTTTCATTACAGAATTTTTACAAATAGCTTCTACGGCTGCCAAAAATTTATTCAATGACACTATCGATAGAAGTGAATTATCTGACTTTAAAGATAAACTTCAGAAAATCTCAGCAGATGAAATTAAAAACTTAATTTTTGCATTATCTAATAAAACACAGCTACTCACTAAAACTATAGAAAAAATACATACTAATGGTTTAATGGCTTCAACCTATTTAGATGAGGTAAAAGATTTAGCTTCATATATTTTTCCAACTTTGTGGGTAAATCAAAAAAATTTCAAGGATCATATAGCCGAAATAGGCAGAGATCTTCTAATAACTCTTTGCATTAAAAATTTGCAAACGACGGAAAAAGCTAATCTTAAAGAAGCTGCTAAAAAAACATTAGAAGATAAAATTTTTAGAAATGGGTTACTACTACCTACGGAACATACGGAAACCATAAAAAAAGCTACTAAGGAATTAGTAACCCAGCTACTGGAAACAAACAGTATAAAAGGTATTATAGAACAGACAAAAAGTACTTGTGCCGCTGATAATTTGAATCTTTTAGAAGCAAGCAGACAAAAATTGTACGAACAACTTTCACAAGAAATTGATCAAACTTTTAATCATTATTTTCCTAATGTTCATTTAGATCCTATTTTAGAAAAAATTAACACAAATCATATTCGACCGGCTAATGATCCACAGAAACTACCCATTGACCATCTTCTGACAGAAGATGAAAAACTAATGTTTCCATCAGAACTACAATATGTCGATTCAGCACAAGAATTTGTCTCAGGTTTACGGGTTAAGTATCCTCATTTACCTTCTGATTATGAAAGTAAAATAGATGATGATACCTTCAAGGAGTTACGCTTAATACTTCGCAAAAAAGCTTTAGTCGAGACTAATCAAGCTATGCCATCTGATAATGACATAATTAGTTTATCTCCAAAAGCTTGGTTAGAGAAAGCATTGCGAATAGTAACAAACAAATCTATTAATTTAGAACTCGATCAAAAGCAACAAAAAAATTTGAATAATGAATTTAATAACATATTTCCACTACCACACATAGTAGATGAAGCCATTACACAAAAATCGCTTATTGAATTAACTAAAGAATTAAAAAGATTATACGAAATAAATGCAGAAATCCCAGCGACGATTTATAAGATAATTTCGAAAATTGAAACGCAACTAAAAAAATATCCCCATTTAGTTGATGACTATGCGGTTTTCAAAGCTAATCTAAATAACTCTTTACCTCTTACTTTTCCAATTAAAGACGACAATGAAAGATCTAACCTTAACGATGAACAAATTACAGCCTTATTTGATCAGATAAACCATCGATTAGAAAATGATGTGAGCAAATGGATGTTAATTAGCAATAATATCGCTAAAGAAATTACTAACGATATTCTGACTCATCATGCAAATCAATTTGGACCTAATAAAGAAGCTATCTCATTACTCGTTACCAATGCATTGGAGATATTATATAAATTTCATGATCTCGAAAAAACACTTGAAGAAAGAAAAAAATGGAAAAACGAAATTCACCAGCTTTATGCTTTAACAGAAAAGCTGCGATCGAATAATCATTTTAGCAAGGAAATAAATACTAGAATAGTTAAACTTGAAAATATGCAGATGCTTAAAAAGAACGACCCCGAAGAAAAAAGAACTATGGTTACGCCAAAAGGAGTGTATCTCCCTTATAAGTGTCGTATCATTGCTAACTCATCAAAACCCGATCTAATAGTAATGGAACCTTCGTCTTATGAGGTCCGAATCGACAAAAATGCTTTTTATAAACAAAACGCGCTTACGATAGGTCAAACAGTTACATTTGCACAAGCATTAACCAATGGAAGCGAATGTAAGTGGGCTGTCACACGCAGTAATGAACAATGCTTAGCCTATAAAACAATTAAGAAATTTTTTAGAAACAAAGATAGCTATCTAGAGGAAGTCAGCTTTGCACAAATGATGCATCTCGTTAATAGCTTTAAAGTAAGTGAAGTGAGTACTCCTTATACACTCACCTTTGGCAATTGTTCACCCAAAATGCAGAAAATACTTTATGTTTTCTCTCAGACCTATAACAAACTCCTCGATAATAGTAACCTTCTAAAAGGAACACGAATACTTTGTCATATTAAAAATGAACCTGGGAAAGAAGAATACGCTAAGCTAGAAGAAGTATTTAAAGAAAAATTTACTCTGCATGCCAATGAACTGGTAGATATATCCGAAAAACTAAAAGCTGAATCCATTAGCCATCAAATAATACGGTCAAGAGGATAAAACCATGTTGAAAAACATAGACACTATATATAATAATATCTTATCTGCTTTGGTTATTAACAATAAATCACCAAATGACTTATCCCAATTTACTGGAGACGAGTTTTTAGAAGCCTTTGGACCGGAATTTCAGAAACAACTTTCTGCTGCAGGAAAAGAAACCTTTGCGATATTAAAGCAAACTGATACTAGCCCAGTACTAGAAAAATTTAACGCGGCTAGAGAGACTCATGAAAAAATATTTACTGAAACTAGAAAAGAATTTCTAACAACCTTTAGCTTAGATCCGGCACTTAGTAATGCACAAGCTAAGTTAAATCGAACTAAAGAAAATTTGCTAAAAGATTTAACCGGTATGTTAAACACAAATGGACTCGTTTTTACTACCGATGATAAGGATAAGATTAAAGCGGCTTTCAATGAACATCTCAATAAAAATTATAACCAGCTGAACGATTATTTAGAGAAATGGAAAACCTTACTACCCTCTACTTTCGCCAAACTTCAGTTTCATTCAGATAATATATCAATCAGAAATAAACAACAAAAAAATATAAATTTTACAGTTGAGCCGTTACCAGCGCTTGAAGAATTAAAAGTTCCAACAAAACCAGAATCAAAAATAGACCGCAAGGTTGACATAGAAAATATCAAAAAACAAATTCGGATTGATATAGCCAATGGAAACAACGACATAGTTCTTCAGCTCATTGATGCTGAAGATTATGCAATGTTCAAGAAAATAGCTGATATTGGTATTCAACATAGAACACCGGCTTTAGCCCTACTTTATTTACTCATTTTATTTTTGCTTAGGGGTATCTATAACAATAAAAATAGAATTGTTAAAGCCTTAGAGGAACTCATCCAAGAAGGTCATCAAATCGATCTTAGCAAAATAAGATTTAAGGCAACTTCTCCAGCAACTTCTGATGAAAAGGGGAAAATTACTCAAGAAGTAGGTCCTTTAGATGTTGACAGTATAAAAAGATTACAGTCAATTATGGATAAAAGAAATGAAGACTTGTCTGAACACCATCGACAACTATTAACGAATAAAAAACCGGGATCAATAACTCCTACTTCAAGCGATTCTGGTTATAATTCAGAGACCGAAGAAGAGGAAGTAATACCCTACTTAAGATCAAGAGGACCCTAGTTTCTTTTCAAAAACTATGCCTAAATGAAAAAATACATGTATCGATTGGCTATTCGGGTGAAATAAAAAAACAGGATTTTATTTACTTGATGTGTAAGGAATGCTGCTGCGTAAACTGTCTAGACGCGGTAAGCGATTATGTAATATTTGGGTTTTATTATCGGGTGTAAAATTAGTTACTTTTATTTTGTACCTTTCACATTCGAGCCAAGCAAAGCGCTTGGCTGCGTCCAATCCATCAAATTGTAGCTTTTTAGCTCCGCGTTCACTCAACAACTTAATTATCGCCCTCACAGTTATCAGTAATCTTCCCGTTGTGTAACTGCCATAATATTTTCCAGCAGCTGTTTTCAGATGTGTGCCATAATCAAAAATTTGATAACCTTGTTCAATTTGGATAATATTTGGCCTGGATAATATTGCGCTTCCGCTTCCTGAACTATCTCCTTGGCTTCCGTCCTCCACAGAAACTTCAAAATAACCCCATAAAAGCAACAAATACACATAGGCTTGTGGATTAATCTCTGAATTCTGTGTAATTTCAGCAAGCTGGGTAAATAGCTCATCTAAATTTAAATTGAATTCAGCATCTTTCATGAATCATTAAACCTTTTTTTAATATAAAAACTATCAGACGGCTACCTCAGCTGCAGTTCTCGCAGCGCTACTAGCACCACTACCACCTGCGGCTGATCCACCACCACCGCCAGCAGGAGGTACGCCACCACCTGATCCTCCTCCTCCACCAGTAGGAGGTGATCCATCGCCACCCTCTGTGCCGCCAGAGCTGCTAGCAGAGGTTTGGTTGCCTGGCAACATAGCATTTGACATCTGTGAACCCGCTGCAGCCGTCTCACTAATCGTTTGATTGTTAGGTGCTAATTGACCCACTTGACCTATATCACGATCATGTTGACCGCGAATACTCTGCAACATGGATTCCTCATGACCACTTTCTTGTGGGCCACCGATCCAGCGCAGTACCTTATTTGGCACCTCATAAATCATCGCAAAGCTACGATTAACAATAGCTAATATTGCGGCGGTATAAATAGCCATCATCGCTAACTGATAAACAATACTGAATATATCGCCGTTATATTCCGTTAAAAATTGTACTGCAATAGCAAAACCACGATTAAATACTGACAGCGCAACATAGGATAAAATAATCCCGAAAATTAAACCAAATATCATTAGCATGGGCCGTAAGAAAACGCTAGCCAGCAACATAACCGATTGCTCTGCCTTTCCTAAAAAGTCATGCCCTTCAGGGTGAGTAATACCTAATGCTACTAATGGTGCAGCTAAAATTGCCTCTAATACGACTGCAAACCATGTAATAGCACCAAACGTAAATAGGAAAAATGGAATAAGCGGTACGTAATAAGATAATACCGAACCCAGAACCAAATTAACTCCCATCCAAATAGTAATTAATGGCATTATTAACGATACGATGAGCATAGCAACCAAACCCGCTACAATTGCAGGCCCAGGGAAGAAAAACGAAACCACACCACCTACTCCCCCTAATACTGCAACAGTGGCCAAAATAGATATCCATATTTGCTCAACCATAGTGACTAGGCCATTTCCTACCGAGACTAAAGCAAAAATAGGATCCATATTTTTTTTATTTATATTATCTGCAAACGTTTTTTCGAAGTCATATACGCGCGGGAATATAATATGCATTATTCCAGATACGATAGTCCCTCCAAATTGTTCTCCTGAATTAGCTGGGAAAGAAGGATCTGGATTAAGCCCTGGGTTGTTATTCATTCCTGCCCTGGCAATCTCGGCAGTAACATATTGGTCGATAACCCCATTATTAATCGGCAAATTATTTTTTAAATTAATTTTAACATTATCGTCAACGATATCATTAAAACTACCTTTCTCGTAGGCTGGATTAAACAGAGGTATCAATTTATCCTTAATAGCCAGCATTCCTGTATTATTTTTGATACTTTGATTTAAACGCGCCATGTTATAGTAGTAACTTCCTGCCAGTATCCAACCTGTATCTTTAGCCTTCTTGATGAATTCCTTATATTTTTTATTAGCCTCGTCATCTAAGGATCGCAAAGCGGGTTTTACAATACCAAGATAATCATCCCCCGTATCCACTAAGGCATCCGGATTAAAAATACTATCTTCTGGCTTTAAATGAACTGGAATTACCGGTTTTCCTGCAGAGGGGGGTACTAATTCATTCGCAATTGATTTAGCTAATCCGCCTAAATCTAACGTCATTTGTCTCGCTGCAATACTGGCACTATCATTCGCTGTCAATTGTGCTGGGTTATAAACTTGGTCATTATCACTTTTTCCAATAAAGTTCCAAGAAACATTTCCACACATACCGATATATTTATTGTAAGGTGTATTGATCAAACCTTCTTTTCCAGGAAATGTTATAAAACCACCTGTGTCTTTTGAGTAATTTATCGGTAAACCGGTGTTTAATCCATCAGGACCTTTACCTGTCACAGACAGAGAACTCATAAAATCGGGAACAGACAACGTTGAAGGAGTAACTCCTGCTGAATGAGAAGGTACTTCAACAAACGATGTATTTTGACGTTTTAAAGCATTTTGTACCGCTAGCATGCAGGTTTCTAATTTCAAAATACTTCCTGCATTATTGATAAGAAAAGTATTATTTGCTTTACCAGAATCTGGATTAGGTGCTAAGGATTGGATAGGCTCGACAATAGTTCCATTACGATTCATATAATTTAAGGCGACATTCCAAACTTCATCCGCCGCACCTATTCCTTGTACTACCACCCACATCACCATGATTTGTATAAAGGAGTAACCGGTTGCCTTAGGTAATAATAAACCAACTCCCATAACCGTTCTAACTGGCACCCAAATCGAAGACCATTTCTTACCTAGAAATTCGCCTTCATGTGAGGTATTTAAGATAGATACAAATAAGACATAGCTTAATATCATGGAAGCCATGACTAATATAATGGAATTAAATGCGCCAAACATTGTTCCTAAAATCTGACTTCCTGTTCCATGTAATACGCCATCCACCACGCCGAAAATAGTCGCTAAATACGACATGGATAAATCGGTACTGGGTGGTGTTAAGCTTAAGGTATCCGCTAATAACAAGGATGGAAACAAGTAAAGAAAGCCACTTAATAGAAACCTTTTCATTATTTTTTCTTTCCAATAATAAATTGACTGCCCAACCAATCACGAAAACCACAACCTAAACGACGCTGTTTAATTTGAAAAAGCCAAAAATGATAGCGAAAAATTTGCGTTAAAATAATAATACTAATGCCTAGACAAGGAAAAAACCCTCGCAAAGCATGATTATAAAAAAGATAAATGCCATAGCTAATGCTAAGAAAGAAAAGAAAAATCCATACCTTCATCAAACGTGTAAATTCTTTGCTACGTTGAATTAAATCAGCTGGAGTCAGCTTAAGACGTAATAGTGCTTCTTCAAAGGATTCCTCGGTCTTAGCTTGATCGGGAATGAAGAATTTTTTAATAAATCCGAAAAACAAGCGGTTGCTTTTAACCAATTGTCGATAGCCTATCCACTTTGGGACATCGACAGCAGGCTTAATTATTTTTTTTATACTACCAAAAAAACTCACGTGCTACTCCGCGGTTTAATCGCCTATATTATCTTGACCGAAACCAACTTGCAAATTTTAATGACACGATACATGGAGGGCCATACAGGAACCTACGATAAAAAATTAGCTTAGGAAATCCAGTTGATTTTTTTTTAGAGTTTGATTTAGCTTGCATTAAGTTGGATAATCAAGATTCCTTTTCGGCTTTATACTTATTAAAGTAGACCAATAAAAAAGATACTATTTATGCCCGATCTCACTCACAAAGGTTCACACCTCTATTGGAAACACTATCAAGATCCCTTGATCTATCGAGTTCTTTGTTTCATGGAAAGCGTAGAGTCTTGGACTAAAGATGGTGATGACGCGCTTGAAGCAAGCATTCTAGAGCTGGGTAAAGAACTTAATGATATCGATAAAGTCGATCTCGATAAACTCTCCCAACAAGCTTTGTTTATCCGCTTAGGTAATCATTTAGGTATGTCTCGTACCTTGCACCTCCTCCAAGCTTTAGACACGTCACATCCGGGTTCTGCTGCTAAACTGCTCATGCATGCCGAAGAAATCAGTAATGGCCCACAAGATGAAGCGGGTTTATTTTTACGTAGAAATATTAGTTTTGAACGCTTACGGCTATTGGCTAGAGTTTTTTCACAAGAACGTTTGGATTTCGTTTTAAAAGCACTAGAAGGTGAATAATTATGTTAAAAGCTTGGCTATCTAGATGCGCTATAATTTTTCTCAGCTACTCCTTCATCGGTCTAGCACATGCCTATTCTGAATCAACAAAAAGCGATCCTTTGCAAACCTATCGAGATGAAATCAAACAGTCTGAAACTAATGCCTCACAAGCCGTTCTGAATGCCTTAAAAGCCAATGCCGATCCAGAAAATGTGACTCAACAAAATCAAACGGTATCTCCTACAGCAAAACCGACACCCCGTTCAAATAACGATAAAGCTTTTATCCCTGATAATACCCCTGCAAACTCAACGCATTCATCGGATAAAAATCCTTGGTTGCAACCTAATCCCTGGGCAAAACAACCTCCTAATATTTGGGAAAAAAACGCTAAAATAAACCCTTATGCGAATGCACCTATTCCTGGGCCTACAACGCCCAATGTTTCTGCTAATGCAACTACTCCTGCTCCTCCGAATATTTTTGCCCATTCACAACCCAACTCTAATACAAACCAAGTGCGACCCCATGCTAATTTCTAAGACGCTTTACTTTCAAACTCCATGAGGATGTTGTTATGTCTCACTCATCAAAAATAAAAACGTTAAAAAATAGTATTTTAAGTATTAGCTTAGCTAGCTTAAGCTTTTTTAGTCTTTCTAGCCATGCCGATACTTCCAGTAATAATAGTAGTGTTGATAAGCTTGTCGCAGGTTATGGACAAATCGCCATCAAAGCCAACACGATGAACACTGCGCCGATAGGTGATGACTTAACCATTGCGATTAACAATGCCCAAGCTGCTTATTTGTTATATCCCAGTTCACCTTTAGTTAGTTTATTGACACAGCAAGTACTAACGCAATTTGCTAACTTAAGCGATAAAAGTAATAATATCGTCGCTTTTACTTGGAACCCGAATACAAAAACCAATCCTAGTGTAGAAAAAAATCCTTTACAATCGATAGATATCAATAGCCTGCTACAACCTATTAGTTATAATGGTACCGAAGCCATTGAAGCTCAAAATGTTATTAACGCCTTAAATTCTTCTCTAACGCCTATCAATACTATCAACCTCAACCAACTGGTTGCTAATCTAAATGGAGATAAAGCAAATAACCTAAGAATTAAACTGAATGAAAAACCCATACGAGACTATCTCGCGAGCTTGCGCAGCTATTTAGCCATACAAGGTGTCGCGATGAGTAATCTTTATCAACTCTATACAGAAAGGCAACCGATAGATCCTAGCAGAGCAGATCCTGCAGTTAGGCCTGCATTAGTCGCATTAAGTAATCAAACTCAAGCTCCCGTTAGTTTGCTAAAATTAGAAAACTTTATGGCAACGCGCCGAATTCTTGATAAAAATTGGTATAAAAATGATTTGATCCAAGAAAATCCGGCTACCTTGCAGCGCCAACAAGTCGAACTATTAGCAGAAAATTTAGCGGAAAGCTATCAAACACGGATGACTTTAGAGCGTTTACTCGCTACTATGTCAGTCTTAGTATTAGAGCTCAATAATCAAGGGCGATCGCAACTCATACAGCAAGCACAAAACATCAATAACGCCAATCAAACATCAGGATAATTTTATATCTTATAAACATAACCTACATGGACCTTAAAAATAGCATAGGCTCTTTAATATCTCACAGCAATTGGGATTTTGGGAATGGACCGCGTTGTGAAACAACCGGAGGGTATCCAACAACCTTGAGGATTACGAGTTGAACGACAACACAGATAAAAACTCAAGTACGAAGAGTCTATTAGAACAGATTAACTCTCCCGCACAGTTACGTAAATTGACACCTACGCAATTACCACAATTAGCAACGGAGCTCAGATCATTTCTCATTCAAACGCTTGATCAATGCGGAGGTCACTTTGCTGCTAACTTAGGAACCGTGGAATTAACGATCGCTTTGCATTATGTATTTAATACGCCCTACGATCATATCGTTTGGGATGTCGGTCACCAAGCTTATCCACATAAAATACTCACCGGTCGCCGCGAACAGTTATGTACAATTCGGAAAACTCATGGTTTAGCTCCTTTTCCTTCGCGTGAAGAGAGTTCATTTGATAGTTTTGGTGTCGGTCATTCCAGTACCTCGATTAGCGCCGCATTAGGATTTAGTGTCGCAACAAAAAAAAATAGAACCGCTCAAAAAACAATTGCCGTCATAGGAGATGGGGCGATGACCGCGGGTATGGCTTTTGAAGCCTTAAATCACGCAGGCGATATCCATGCGGATCTTTTAGTGGTACTGAATGATAATGACATGTCGATCTCCAACAATGTAGGCGCCTTATCTAATTATTTTGCACGAATATTATCAAGTAAACTTTATTCTAGCGTTAGAGAAGGTAGCAAAAGAATTTTGGAGTCTATTCCGAGTGTACGTAAACTCGCTAAACGCACCGAAGAGCACGTCAAAGGAATGTTAGTCCCGGGTACTTTGTTTGAAGAATTAGGTTTTAATTATATTGGGCCGATTGATGGGCATGACTTACCTTTATTACTCAATACTTTAAGTAATTTACGTCAATTATCTGGTCCTCAACTGGTTCATATCATTACGACCAAAGGCAAAGGTTATGCTGCTGCAGAACAAAACCCTATTGCTTATCACGCCGTCAATCCTACGTTTTTAACGCCTACATTACCCACTAACGCATATAAACCCAAACCTATAACCTACGCCAATATTTTCGGACGTTGGATTTGTGATATGGCCGCCATCGATGATCGCTTGATCGCGATTACGCCCGCAATGCGTGAAGGCTCTGATCTGATTGAATTTTCAGAACGTTATCCGGATCGCTACTTTGATGTCGGCATCGCCGAACAACATGCGGTCACTTTTGCAGCAGGCCTAGCCTGCGCAGGTCAAAAACCTGTTGTTGCCATTTATTCTACCTTTTTGCAACGTGCTTATGATCAACTGATACATGATGTTGCACTACAAAATCTACCGGTATTGTTTGCTTTAGATAGAGCCGGAATTGTCGGTGGAGACGGCGCTACTCACCATGGCTGCTTTGATCTATCCTATCTACGTTGTATTCCCAATCTAACGATCATGACACCGAGTAATGAAAATGAATTAAGGCAAATGCTCTATACTGGGTTTCAGCTAACAACACCTTGTGCGGTACGCTATCCGCGCGGTGCAGGGATAGGGACTTTAGTTAAACAAGACATGTCGTGTATCCCTATTGGTAAAGCTGAAATCTGCCACAAAGGACTATCGATAGCCTTGCTGGCCTTTGGTTCTATGTTGCGCCCCGCTCTCACTGTCGGCGAATCATTGGGTGCCACTGTCGTCAATATGCGCTTTGTCAAACCTTTAGACGAAAAATTGTTGCGTAATCTAGCAAAAACACATGGTTTATTGGTCAGCTTAGAAGAAAATGTTAAGGTAGGGGGTGCCGGGTCAGCAGTGAGTGAGTTTTTACATCAACAAGGTATTCCTTGTGATGTATTAATCTTAGGGCTACCTGATCGATTTATTGAGCACGGTGACCCTAATACATTACTTGCACAAGTAGATTTAGATGCCGCCACTATCTTGTCCGCTATTGAACAACGACTAGCACTATCACTTACTTTTTAGTAGAGTGAGCACACTTTCTGGGCTTTTGTTGAGTCACACTGAGACTTTTTTATATTTATGATTTCTACGCTTTTAAGTAAATTTATTCCTAGCCGTAATCAACGACTACTCAAACAATTTGAAAAAACTGTGATTGCGATAAATGCGCTAGAACCCAGCATGCAAAGCTTATCCGATACGCAACTGCAAGCTAAAACTTTCGAATTTAAAGTTCGTTTAAAAGAGGGTTGTTCTTTAGATGAATTGCTAATAGAAGCATTTGCTGTCGTGCGTGAAACGAGTACTCGGGTGTTAGGTTTGCGTCATTTCGACGTACAATTAATTGGTGGTATGGTTTTACATAGCGGAAAAATTGCTGAAATGCGTACCGGCGAAGGTAAAACCTTAGTCGCAACTCTACCTGCTTATCTGAATGCGTTAAGTGGTTTAGGCGTGCACATCGTTACTGTCAACGACTATTTAGCCAAACGCGACGCGGAATGGATGAGACCAGTCTATAATTTTCTAGGGTTAAGTACGGGGGTTATCGTATCCGATCTTCCACTTCCTGAGCGTCAAGCTGCTTACGCGGCTGATATTACCTATGGTACCAATAACGAATTTGGTTTTGATTACCTACGCGATAATATGGCTTTTTCTTTGGCAGAGAAATCACAACGCATTTTAAACTTTGCCATTGTCGATGAAGTGGATTCCATCTTAATCGATGAAGCACGCACTCCATTAATTATTTCAGGAGCCAGTGAAGAAAGTTCTGAACTTTATATCAAAATCAATCAAATTATACCTAAACTCGTTTTAAGAAAAGAAGAAGACGGTCCTGGCGATTTTTATCTCGATGAAAAAGCGAAACAAGCCTATTTAACAGAAGAAGGACATCAAAAATTAGAAGAGTTATTAGTAAAACAAGGTTTATTAAATTCCGGTGAAAATTTATACCATCTCACTAATATTGGCCTGATGCATCATGTTTATGCGGCACTACGTGCACATTATTTATTCCAACGTGACATCGATTATATCGTGCAAAATAATCAAGTGATCATTGTCGATGAACATACTGGCCGTTTAATGTCGGGTCGACGCTGGTCTGATGGTTTACACCAAGCGGTTGAAGCCAAAGAAAAAGCAAACATTCAAAACGAAAATCAAACGTTAGCTTCAATTACATTTCAGAACTACTTTCGCCTGTATCATAAATTGGCGGGAATGACCGGTACAGCCGATACTGAAGCCTATGAATTCCAACAAATTTATAATTTAGAAGTTGTCGTGATTCCCACGCACTTACCGGTTTCTCGCCAAGATTTAGCCGATCAAATTTTCCTGACTAAAGACGAAAAATTTAATGCCATTATCGATGATATTAAAGCCTGTCAGGCACGTAAACAACCGGTATTAGTCGGGACTGCATCGATAGAAACATCAGAATATTTATCGCAACTTCTGCAAAAAGAAAACATTCCGCATCAAGTACTGAATGCCAAGTTTCACGAAAAAGAAGCACAAATTATTGCTGAAGCCGGTCGTCCTGGCACAGTAACCATTGCCACCAATATGGCTGGCCGAGGAACAGATATCGTCTTAGGTGGTAATTTAAAAGCTGAACTCGCTGCCTTACCGAGTGGTAGCTCTGCCAAAGAAATTACACAGCATAAACTCAACTGGCAAAAAAAACATGATGAAGTAATTGCCGCAGGTGGTTTACATATCATTGGTAGCGAACGACATGAATCCCGTCGTATCGATAATCAATTACGAGGTCGTTCGGGAAGACAAGGTGATCCAGGCTCTTCACGTTTTTATTTATCCTTACAAGATAATTTAATGCGGATTTTTGCATCGGATCGAGTTGCCATGATTATGCAAAAGATTGGCATGCAACCGGGCGAAGCCATTGAGCATCGCTGGATAACACGTGCTATAGAAAATGCACAACGTAAAGTTGAAGGTCGTAATTTTGATGTACGTAAACAATTATTAGAATTTGATAACGTGGCTAACGAACAACGTAAAGTAATTTATGAACAACGTAACGAGTTATTGGCTACAGAAGATATTTCACCTGTCATTAATAATTTATGGACTGATGTTATCTATAGCGCTATTGAACACTCTATTCCGCCGCAAAGTTTAGAAGAGCAATGGAATATATCCAACTTAAAAAATCAGTTGAAACAAGATTTTTGTCTAGATTTACCCATAGACACTTGGTTAGAAGATCCGAATTGTTTAGAAGAAAATCTCCGCGAAAAAATATTACTCGCCGCTCAAAACGCTTACGCTGAAAAAGAAAATTTATTTGGTTCTCCGACACTACGTCAAGTTGAAAAAACCTTAATGCTACAAACACTCGATACTTTGTGGAAAGATCATCTCGCGGCTATGGATCATTTACGCCAAGGGATACATCTGCGTGGCTATGCACAAAAAAATCCGAAACAAGAATACAAGCGCGAATCCTTTTTGTTATTTGCTGAACTTTTAGAACAGTTAAAATATCAAATCATTAGTTTACTGAGCTGTCTGCAAATAAGAACACCTGAAGATGCCGAACGCTTAGAGGAACAACGACGCCAACAAATGCCACAATTACTCGATTTTCAACATCAAGATTTACTGGCAGCCGATGAGACTTCGTTAACTAATGAAACTGCATCCACACTTAGTACGCGAAATACTAATAAAACGGGACGCAATGATCCTTGCCCTTGCGACTCTGGAAAAAAATATAAACATTGCCATGGTAAAATCAATTAATTTATACTCACAGCAATGGTATTTTTGGCAAGGCGCCGCGAGAATGAAGCAACCGGAGTGTATTTAGACATACATGAGGATTGCTAATTGAGCGGCAACACAGACAAAAATTCAAGGGCGAAGAGTATATGCAAATCTTAACCAAATAATATGTCACCTATTATTATAAAAACTCCACTAGAAATCGATAAAATGCGTATTGCGGGTCGATTAGCGGCAGAAGTTTTAGAAATGATTGCTCCGTATGTGAAAGTGGGCGTTACAACCAATCAACTCGATAAAATCTGCCACGATTATATAGTCAATAATCAGCTGGCGATTCCTGCTCCCTTAAATTATCGTGGTTTTCCAAAATCAATTTGTACCTCTATCAATCATCAAGTTTGTCATGGCATTCCTAGCGATCGAGTACTAAAAGACGGTGATATGATTAATATTGATGTCACTGTTATTAAAGACGGTTACCATGGTGATACAAGTAAAATGTTTTTTGTCGGTAAACCTTCGATATTAGCGCAGCGTTTATCAAGAATAACGCAAGAAGGTTTATATAAGTCCATACGCTTGGTCAAACCTGGCACTTATCTGGGTGACATTGGTGCCTGCATACAACACTTTGCCGAATCAGAAGGATTTTCTGTGGTACGTGAATATTGTGGTCATGGTATTGGACGACTCTTTCATGAAGATCTGCAAGTGCTACACTATGGTCAAGCCGGTACCGGCATTCAATTAATCCCTGGCATGACTTTCACTATCGAGCCGATGATCAATGCGGGTAAGCAGTTTATTAAACTCATGCCTGACCAATGGACAGTGGTTACTAAAGATCATAGTTTGTCGGCGCAATGGGAGCACACACTACTCGTTACCCACACGGGGTATGAAGTGTTAACCAAGCGCAGCGAAGAACAAGGCATTATCTAGTCTTTAATAGTAGCTCTCTACTCTCTATTAAGCACTTACAAAGTAGTTTAGTTGATTTCAAACTATTTGGCCTATATAGTCCTTAGTCCTCAGTATTGACTGAAATAAAAGCGTCACAAAATAAAGATAATAATATGCGCTTCATTTACGCTATTCTTCTGTGTATTTTAATTGTCGCCAGTACGGCAAGTGTCGTTTCTTATAATAAAAAAGCGGCTGGCCAGCCCCCCCCGTTATTAGTTGAGGCGATACCTGCACGCTTAGAAGCGTGGCAGAAAAAGACTCAAGCTGTCGGAAGCCTATCCGCCAGTCAAGGCACCGTCATTAAAGCAGAAACAACTGGTCGGATTACTGCCATTTATTTCCGTTCCGGTGAAAATGTTAAAGTAGGTACTCCCTTACTACAGCTTAATCCGGATATTTTAAAAGCCCAGTTAGATGGCGCCAAGGCAGCAACCAAATTAAGTAAAGCGGATTATGAACGTGGTTTAACACTTTTTAAAAAAAAGGTATTTGCACAAGCAGACCTTGATAAAGTTTCGGCAAGTTACCAAATCAATCTCGCTAAACAAGCGCAAACTCAAGCCCTTCTTAATCAAACATTAATACGTGCACCGTTCAGTGGTCGATTAGGTCTGCGTCAAATCAATTTGGGTGACATGATTGATCCTACAAAACCTATTGTCGATTTGGAAGCCATTAATCCCTTATGGGTAGATTTCAATTTACCGGGAACAGAAGCTAGCAAAATCGCTATTGGCAGTAAGGTATTGATTCACGCCAGTGCTTATCCAGATAAAACATTTGTGGGCAGTATTTATGCGTTAGATTCACACATCGATAACGACACACGCAGTATAGCGGTCCGTGCAAGTCTTAATAATGCCGAACAAAAACTACTTCCAGGTGCTTTCGTCGATATCCAAATAGAAATCGGCAAACCACAAACATTATTTATCGTCCCAGAAACCGCCGTTAATACGGATGAAAAAGGTAGCTTTATATATCGCGTCATTAATCATAAAGCAGTTAAAACATGTGTCAATATCTGTTTTCACAAAGATGGAAAAATGGGTTTATTAAGTAGTGATATTCATGCCGGTGATCAGATCATTAGTGTGGGTGGCTTTAAAGTACAAGCAAACTCTGTCGTCTTAGTTGAGAAATAAATCCATGCAATTCACAGAACTTTTTATCCGAAAACCGATATTAAGTATTGTTTTAAGTTTATTTATTTTGCTAGTCGGTTTTAAAGCATTTTTATCCTTGCCTATACGCTTATATCCTTCTATATCTCCTTCTGTCATTAACATACAAACCACTTATCCAGGTGCGCCTGCCCAATTAATGGAAAGTTTTGTTACTACCCCTCTAGAAAATGCTTTAGGCGGTATTGAAGGGATAGATATTATGCATTCTTCAAGCAAACAAAGTATTAGCCAAATCACCCTACAATTTAAACTCGGTTATGACCTCACTAAAGCGATGACTAATGTCAGTAATGCGATTGCTTCCGTACGAAAACAACTGCCAAAAGCAGTTTTAGATCCCGTTATCAATACCAAAGATCCGGATGCGAATCCAACACTTTTTATTTCATTTTCTAGTGATACGTTAAGTCTTCCTGCAATAACTGATTATCTAACACGTGTTATTCAACCTCAACTACAAACTATTCCTGGTGTCAGTCAAGCACAAATATTCGGGGATAATAATTATGCGTTGCGAATCTGGCTCGATCCAATAAAAATGACCGCTCACCAGATAACGGCGAGTGATATTATCACTGCGTTACAGCAAAATAATATTCAATCGGCTTCCGGATCACTGATTACTCCTAATCAAATCATTAATATCAATACCAATACGGATATACGTACTGTAGCTGAGTTAAATAATTTAGTTATCCAAAAACAAAATAACTATTTAGTGCGTTTGTCCGATGTGGGTCAAGCTGTTCTTGGTGTCGAATCCGATGAAAGCAGCGCCAATGTGAATGGGAATAAACAATCAGTCATTATGGGCATCGTGCCTCTTAGCACTGCTAACCCTTTAGATGTTTCCAAAGTGGTAATCGCACTGTTACCTACATTAGAAAAATCAGCTCCAGCCGATATAAAAATTCATTTAGTGTGGAATACTTCAAAATTTATTGCTGCATCCTTACATGATGTTAAAAAAACTATTTTTGAAGCCTGTTTATTTGTATTTTGCATCCTCTTTTTATTTCTTGCTAATTTTCGCGCAGGTTTAATTCCATTGGTCACAATCCCTTTATCGTTAATGGGTGTGTGTACCGCGATGTGGGCCTTAGGATACACCTTAAACGTATTAACCTTTTTAGCGTGGGTGTTAGGAATTGGATTAGTCGTGGATGATGCGATTGTAGTGCTAGAAAATATTCATCGTCATATTAACTTAGGAAAAACACCGGAAAACGCCGCCATCATTGGCACCAAAGAAATTGGATTTGCCATCATTGCCATGACGTTAACCTTAGCAGCCGTTTATGCACCGATTGGTTTTATCAACGATATGACCGGTTTATTATTTCGTGAATTTGCTTTTACTTTAGCTGCAGCGGTCATTATTTCAGGTTTCATTGCTTTAACCTTATCACCGATGATGTGTGCTAAGCTTTTAAAATCTGAGCAGCAAGCCTCTCGTTTTAGCTTAAAAATCGATCTTTTTTTTAAGATCACAATAACCGCTTATAAAAAATATTTACTTTTAGCGATAAATCATCGAAATATCATTTTAGGTATGGGTGTAGTCGTTTATCTTGTTTGTTTCGGATTATTTAAAACCTTACCTAGCGAATTAGCTCCACAAGAAGATCAAGGTCTTATTATAAGTACAGCAACGGGACCCACCTCTGCTAACCTAGCCTATATGGAAAAATATATGGCTAAAATTCAAGCCATCTATCAATCCACTCCTGAGATAGCTACTTATATTACGTTAATAGGAATGCCTATCACCAATAACGCACTCTCTTTTTTAATTTTAAAACCTTGGCAGGAACGAAGTAAAACAAGTATCGACATTATTCAAACTTTATTTAAGCGTTTTTCTAGGGTTACTGGTCTACAAACATTTGCATTTAATCCCCATGCTCTACCTGGTGCTACGGGTCATGCGCCTCTGATGTTTGTTCTTAAAAGTACCGCCAGCTATAAGACCCTGTATCAACTCAGTAAAAAACTTCAGTTAGCCATTACCAAAAATAATCCTCGTATTTTAGGTTTACAATCGGATCTCAAAATGGATGCGAATCAAATTCAACTTAATATTGATAGAGACAAAGCCAATTCGTCAGATATTTCGATGAGCGATATCGCTAATAGTTTAAATATATTGATCGGCGCTCCACAAGCGAGTTTAGTTAACTGGAATGGTCGTAGTTATCAAGTAATTCCCCAATTATATCCAAATTTTATGCGTACTGATCAACAGCTGAAACTCATCAACGTACGTGGACAAAATAACAAATTGATTCCCTTAGCTAATTTCGTTCATATAGAAAATTCTTCTACCGCCTTAAGTCTCAATCGTTTTCAACAATTACGCGCTGTGACCTTTAGCGCTAATCTTTCCCCAGGTTATACCATTGGTGCTGCTGTTAACTATTTAAAAACTTTGACACAGAAAATTCTTCCTCATAACGTACAAATTGATTTTTCTGGAGAAACTCGTCAATTTATACAAGCAGGAAATAACATGGAGCAAACCTTTTTGTTTGCTTTGTTATTTATTTTTCTGGTCCTTGCAGCTCAATTCGAAAGTTTCCGTGCTCCTTTGATTATACTTATTGCAGTGCCATTATCACTCACAGGCGCTTTATTAGCACTTTATTTAACCCATGGCAGTTTAAATATTTATACGCAGATTGGTTTAATTACTTTAATTGGGCTCATTACTAAGCATGGTATTTTAATCGTGGAATTCGCCCGACAATTACAAAAAAATCGAACTATTTCTGTAAAAGAAGCCGCCATTGAAGCCGCTTCATTACGTTTACGTCCTATTTTTATGACGACAGCGACCATGTTACTTGCAGCAGTCCCATTGGCGCTTGCGCATGGTCCCGGTAGTCATGCGCGCAATCAATTAGGTTGGGTTATTTTGGGAGGAATGTCTCTTGGTACTCTTTTCACCTTATTTATTTTGCCGGTAGTCTATACTTTGGCTTATCATTCCAAACCAAGTCCTGATAAAATTAATGAAAAAGAAGATGAAACAACTGAAACGATCATTGCCAACGAGTAATTATTTTATCTAAATCCAAGTGAGTTTCTTACCCATGACGCCATTAAAAACCATTATCGAAAAAACTTATCAAACTATAAATGTAATTAATGCTGAAACGATTGATAACGCAAGTAAATCAGCAGTTCTAGAAGTTATTGATTTACTTGATAAAGGTAAATTGCGAGTCGCTGAAAAAAAACATCATCAATGGTTAGTTCATACCTGGATAAAAGAAGCTATTTTATTATCTTTTCGAATCGCTAAGAATGAATTACTGGATGCAGGCTATACACATTATTTTGATAAAATCCCATTAAAATTTGCACATTACGATAAACAACAATTTCAACGACAGGGTTTACGTATCGTACCCAATGCGAGTGTCCGACAAGGTGCTTATATTGCTAAAAATACGATCCTCATGCCGTCATTTGTTAATATAGGTGCTTATATCGATGAAGGAAGCATGATCGACACCTGGGCAACGGTTGGTTCCTGCGCACAAATTGGCAAAAATGTTCATTTATCTGGCGGTGTCGGAATCGGTGGCGTATTAGAGCCGCTACAAGCCAAACCAACTATTATTGAAGATAATTGTTTTATTGGTGCACGTTCTGAAGTGGTAGAAGGTGTCATAGTTGAAGAAAATAGTGTCATTGGGATGGGTGTTTTTATTGGAAGTAATACGCCTATTTATAATCGGAAAACAGACGAAATCATTTACGGTCATGTCCCCGCAGGCTCGGTAGTGCTCGCTGGAAGCCTTCCCTCTAAAACGGGACATTGTCATCTCAATTGTGCAGTTATTATCAAACAAATTGACGAACGAACCCGAGCCAAGGTTGCAATTAATGAATTACTTAGAGATAGTTAATTTAATTACAGACATCAAATAACTAACCTACTATTATTAAGTTTAATTTTTTAAGGATTTTACTATGCGTAAGAAGTCTATTTTTACAACTGTTTTATTATTAAGCAGCTTATTAACAACCTCTACCATTATGGCTATGAGCTCAACTAACCATATTGCTTGTGTTAAAACTAACGAACAAGAAATAGCTGCTTTATTTGATCGCTGGAACGCATCCCTCAAAACAAGAAACCCGATTAAAGTTAATGCTAATTATATGGAAAACGCGATATTATTGGCCACCATATCGAATAAGCCCCGAGTAAATAATACAGAGCGGATTGCTTATTTTAAAGGTTTTTTAAGTAAACATCCGGTTGGAAAAATCGATTCTCGTACCATAAAGATAGGCTGTAATAAAGCTATAGATACCGGTTTATATACTTTTACCTTAAAAGATGGAAAAAAGGTTCACTCGCGTTATACATTTACTTATCATTGGAATGGGCACAAATGGCTGATTTCATCTCATCATTCATCTGTATTACCAGAAGATATTAAATAAAAAATTCTTTGGTAACCCTTCAAGGTATCTATTCGTACCTTGAAGGGTTGAATATAAGTAGTTGGTGCCGAAGGCCGGACTCGAACCGGCACAGCTTTCGCCACCGCCCCCTCAAGACGGCGTGTCTACCAATTTCACCACTTCGGCAACGAAGAATATTAAGAAAATTCAGAGGGTAAGGGATAAGATTGTTTATGCTCGAAAGTTGATTTTCCTGAATTTTTGTTTAAAGGTAAATTTTTCTTTTCTGTCAATGCTATATTATTAGTTTTATTAATTGTGGATGGCAATTGTTGAGCCATACTAGCTAATTTTTGGATGGGATCCTGTTTCCTAGTATGCCCCGCTACATAACCTAAACTAAGACTGGTAACAAAAAATAATAATGCCAGTAAACCGGTTAATTTAAGTAAAAAAGACCCTGATCCTTGACTGCCAAAGACTGTCTGTGAAGCAGCGCTTCCAAATGTTGCACCTAACTCGGCACCTTTACCTTGTTGTATTAAAACCAAAGCAATCAATGCTATCGAAATAATAACGTGCATTAAAACTAAAAACTGCTGTAACATAAACCTTATGAGTTATATAATGATAATTAAACTTTACGATCTGCTATTGAAACAAGTATTCTATAAATATGCAAAAACTCTACCGCATCTAATGATGCTCCACCAATCAGCCCACCATCAATATCAGGCATCTGGAACAAAGCTTCCGCATTGCTGACTTTAACGCTGCCACCATACAGGATAGGTAATTCTTGTGCAAGATCCGAGCCCAAAAATTTAATGTACTCACGTAAAAATTGGTGTACTTCTTGGGCTTGCTCAGGTTGGGCTGACAATCCTGTGCCAATAGCCCAAACAGGCTCATAAGCGATAATAGCTCGTTTTAAAACATCGCTACCATAATCCACTATTTTTTCTAGTTGGGTTTGCAATATGGCGTGGGTTTGATTGGCTTGACGTTCCGCTAATGTCTCACCCACACAAAGAATAGGAGTCAATCCAGATTTTATAGCTAAATTAAATTTTTTTGCGATTTGGGCATTCGTTTCTCCATATAATTGACGTCGTTCTGAATGACCTAATAAAACATATCGACAACCAAATTCGTATAGCATCAACGTCGATATCTCACCCGTGTAGGGACCTTCTTGCTCGGCAGCCATATTTTGTCCGCCCCATTGCAGCTGGCTTTTTTTTAGCATTATTTGCGTTTGATCAAGGAAAACATAAGGGGGACACACAATTATGTTTACGTTTGATTGATTTTTTTGTACAAACTCCTTAATGTTGCTTAACAATTCAGTCACGAAAGTCTTGCTACCATGCATCTTCCAATTGCCGATGACATATTGTTTGCGCATTATTAAATTCCCCCTTATAGACTTACTGTCAAATAATTAGGATTTAGTCTAGCACAATAAGGACTTAGCAGATGACTGCTTTCATCAAGAGAAATTTCATCCTCTTTATTTATTAGATTCCGGAAATGAGTGCAGTTAAAAAAATGACAAGGTGCTCTTACTTGCCGAAAGAATTTTATTATTTTACTACGAGAGGGAAAACGTTCTTCTATTCGTTCTTGCAAATCTTTTAATAGAGCAATCTCCTGGGGTTGTAATTTGCAAAACTCAAACAAATACGCAAAAAAATTTCGTATTAAATATCGCCGATCATCATTAGAAAGACTTAAATCATTAATTAATAATAGCGGTAAATTATCTAAGATAAATTCAATTTGCTGGATGGTAAGTATAGAAAATATCTTTTTACACCATTGCTTAAAAAAAGTGAACGATTCTGTTAAATCATAGTGAAATGTACCCAGCTCAAATCGTTTGAAAAATAGGTAACGTAAAATAATTATATATCCTTTCGTTTCATTTTCTAACAAAATTGAGGGTAAATTTTCACAATCGATTTTTTCAAATAAAAAATTAATCAATTGTGTATAATGGCTAACTTTAAATTGATTTGAATTTTCGCATTCAAAAACTAGCTGCAACCATGTCCCTAAAACACACCAAATGAAACTATAGCCATTACGTTGCGTCTGAAAAATTAATGTTTGCAACTCAAAATTTGTCGTTTTATCAATTATTTTTTTACTAATATTACTTAAATAAGTCACCTGGTTGGGGTGTAAATTCTCATAAGCTATAACATACATGAGTTTGTGGATAACATTAAAACCGGTATTTTCGCTATTTAAAGTTAATTTGGTTATAGCCACTACGCTCGCCTTATCAAAAAAAAACGCTATGCATTCCGCCATCGTCATAATTCTGCTGCTATATTTATCCGATATAACAAAATCATCTAACGTAAATTTTAATAACTCATCTAAGATATAATAAGCCCAAGCTACTCGCTTCACTTTAGTATCAAAGAATATTTGATCGATAGTATCGATTTCTGCTTGCGACATTAATACCTGCAATAATTCAAGTAAATGCTTACTTTGATCCGCTGTTAAATGCTTATTTTTTACAAAAATAAGCATGAACATCGGGATTACTGAAAGCCCAAACGCATTTTTACTTAAGAAAAATTTTTGTAGCCAGTTTGGAGATACCTGTTCGAAGCGTGACTTAATAAGTTTTGTATCTGGAATACATAAACAATAGCCTTTTTTAAAAAGTAAATCGACTAATATTTTTTGTGTCTCTTGATTGTTTAATTGACTTAGTAACATAAACTTCCTTGTTATTTTCTTTAATGCATACTAACCGAGCAAACTACTTTTTTACTGTGGTTGCAAATAAATATCATTCGTTTCTCAATGATGTGTAAGTGTTACGCAGTGATTATTTTCAATGATGGAAACATTATTTTCTTCTTTAAATAGTAAGCTTAATTGAAAACTTGATTTAACTAGTGTTGTACAAGATTGGTATGATTTAGACTCAGTCGTGACATCAACGGTAGTTGTGAATATTTCACTGCCAATATTCTCAGCAGGCGAAACTATAATTCTGCTTGCTTTTCTAGCAAAAAAATCTTTTAAACTAGCCAACCTCTGCTTTATTTGAGAAGAAAAAGTAATTTCAGATTCTTCTTCAAATTCTGGATCGCTCCGTTCTATCGTAGTAGGATTGTTTTTATCTGCTTTAGCAAATCCGATACTACTCATTCCAACAAACGTAACAACCGCTATAACTGCTGCAGCAATAGTTCCTATCGGCGGAGGAATAAAAAACCCAAGTATCAACCCTGTCCCTATTGCAGTGATCACTGCAAAAATTGTCCACTTACACCAATCGATTAAAAATCGCACTATATGATGGTTCTGTGATTTATGTTCCTTTACTTTAAGTCTTTTAGATTCATGCCATTTTGCTTCTTGTTCTAAATATCTAGCAAGTTTTGTATTATTCGCATTTTGTCTAAAAATTTCTCGATAAACCCGTTGTTTACCATTTTTATCTGTTCCAAAAAAATAACACATCCCTCCTTTTATTTTCAAATCTAGAGCCAATTTAGAAAGAGCTTCTAAAAATTCAGCTTGATTAATATGTGCTGCCTCATTTGTTTGTGCTTTTTTAATCTCTTCAATTAACCTTTTCCTTTCGTTCTCAAAAAAATTAAAGAAATCACGTCCGGCTTTTTTTTCTCCTTTTTTATAAATAATAATAAAGCCATGATCGGCAAGATTGATAGTCTCTCCTTCTAACTCATTCAAATGAGGAACACGCTTTGTAGTAATGAGGGCTTGAATAGTTTCAAAAAATCCGTGTATATGGCAACTATTCGCTGCTCCTATAATTCGAATATCTTTGTTAGTTTCATTGATCATTTTTTCATTTTTTGGATCTGAAAAAAAATTAGGATTGATCGGTTTTAAAAAATGTATTTTATTATTTTTATCTTTAAAAGGAACTAAAATAGTCGTATCACTGGTATCTAGTTCGTTATTTTCCAACCAGTCCTTAGTTGCTTTTAGATTGGGGAAAACACTAAGCTCATTTACAGTGCTATCAAATCTGGGAGGATTCAGGTCGGACATAAAAAACTCTTATTTTCATTATTATTTTTTACTGAAAGAATACAAAAAATCATAAAAACAATCAATCAATAAAAAATAATTTTAAATAATTAAATTTAAAACAAAAATTATTTATTTAAAAAATAAACCATTCTATTTTTCTTTATTTCGTATGATTATGTTTATGCCAATGTAACTTGCTACGTAAGGTTTCAAAATAATTATAATCTAAGGGATGGATTAACCTGAGTGCTTTATCATTTTTTTGAATGCTAATGTTAGCACCTATAGGAACTGAAATGCGCTCCTGGCCATCGCAACTTAACCAAGGGGCCGCCGTGCTGTGTGTATCAATATGAATCACAATACGGCTTTTTGCCGAAACAACAATGGGTCTTGCACTTAAGGTGTGTGGAAACATGGGAACTAATACGATAGCCTCGAGTTGTGGGTATAAAATTGGACCTCCACCTGATAAGGCATAAGCAGTTGATCCCGTCGGTGTCGCCACTATTAAGCCATCTGCTTGTTGAGCACAAACAAATTGATCGTCGATCGTAATAGAAAATTCGATCATACGCGCCACATTACCCGGCATCAACACCACTTCATTTAAAGCAATACCTGCTTGTTGCTTATCTAATTGCATGGTTATCGCTGCATTTAATAGAAAGCGCTTCTCCTCTTGATAATTTCCATTTAATACTTCACCTATTTTCTTTTCTAAATCCTGAGGATGAATATCAGTAAGAAAACCGAGACGGCCACGATTAACGCCTAACACAGGTGTATTATGCTTTACCGCACTATGGGCTGCGTTGATAAGACTCCCATCACCGCCTACCACAATCAGCAGATCAACTTTTTGTGCCAATTGCTCGCGTGCACTAGACGTGAATTGGCGATTTTTAAAACAATGTGCCGTTTCTTCTTCGACCAATACTTCATACTGATGAGATTGCAAATAATCCAATACTGCGATGAGTGTATCACTGACATCCTTCATTCCTTGTCTGCCGATCAAACCGATGGTTGTAAAAATTTTGCTCATAGCTTTATTTCATATATTAAAAATTGGAAATATCCTGGTCGAAACTATCAGGGGAGTCAACAGGAATACCTCTATATTAGTCTTGATTAGATTTTTAGTTAAATTTTTATCTTGCCTAAAGCTCAAACTCTTGAATCCAAGCACTCGAGTCTCCATAATTTACGTAGGTATCTCTATCTTAATATAGAGCAGATATTTTTTTCCTTTAAAAAATAGGAGCCTGTCAGAAATGACCGAAAAAGATCCATCTAAAAAATCCACTTGGGAAAAACTCAATATTACAGCAAAACAAGATTCCTCTAAATCTGCTAAGGAGGGAAAATCTCCCTCTGAAGAAAAGAAAAAATCAGCACAGGAGAAACAATTAACCCATCCTTCTTATGATGCCTTAGAAGAACAGTTACTTAAGGCGGAAAATCGACTCAGTGAATATAAAAGTCAATTAGCCAAATTAGAAGAGCAAAAAATTTATCAATTGGCTGAAATGGACAATATCCAACGTCGTACTAAACGCGACATTGAAAACGCCTATAAATTTTCATTAGAAAAATTTATCAAAGAATTGCTACCTATAAAAGATAGTCTAGAAACCGCTCTCGATCATGCCAAGGCTGAAGAACAGGATGCTGCTTTATCTGGCATCCAACTGACACTTAAACAGCTACAAAACTTATTAGAAAAAAACGGCGTAAAATCCATAGATCCTGCTGGCCAAGCCTTCGATTCGCATTTTCATGAAGCAATGCTCGCTGAAGAAAATGATGAACTGGAGCCGAATACGATTATAAGGGTACTACAAAAAGGCTATTTGCTTAATGAAAGGCTTATGCGCCCTGCTTTGGTCGTGGTTTCAAAAGCTAAAGAAAAAACTTCATGATCCTGTATCTTGAAAATTAAACTTCCTAACCCAACTTTAATAGGAGTTGTTAATTTTCAATCAACAAATCATTTTCAACTCAATTGATACCAGTAAAGAATTAGCTACTTAACGCGGAGAAATTTATGGCAAGTGCACAACCACCAAGAAACACCATAATCGGCATCGATTTGGGTACTACAAACTCTTGTATGGCCATTATGGAAGGCGGCAAAGCAAAAGTAATCGAGAACAAAGAAGGGCGGCGAACGACTCCCTCTACCGTTAGTTTTGACCATAATGAGGTTAAAGTAGGCGAAGTGGCAAAACGTCAATCAGTCACCAAGCCTGCAGAAACCATTTATGCAGTAAAACGTTTGATAGGTCGGAAATTCGATGATGAGGCCGTACAAAAAGATATCAAGATGGTCCCCTATAAAATCATTCCAGCCAAGAATGGGGATGCTTGGGTAGAGGTAAATGGTAAAAAACTATCGCCCCAGGAAGTTTCTGCGCAAATCTTAATGAAATTAAAAAGAGATGCGGAAGCTTATTTAGGATATGAAGTAAAAGAAGCTGTTATTACGGTACCCGCCTATTTCAATGACTCACAACGTCAAGCGACTAAAGATGCAGGCCGCATTGCAGGACTTGAAGTTAAACGCATTATCAATGAACCCACAGCCGCTGCACTTGCCTACGGTTTAGCCAAAAATCGTGGTGACTCCAAGATAGCCGTTTATGACTTAGGAGGAGGTACTTTCGATATCTCTATTATTGAGATTGCTGAAATTGAAGGTGAACATCAATTCGAAGTGTTGGCTACTAACGGCGATACCTTTCTTGGTGGTGAAGACTTCGATCTACGCGTTATCAATTATTTAGCGGATGAATTTAAAAAAGATCAAGGGATTGATTTACATAAGGATCCACTTGCTTTACAGCGTCTGAAAGAAGCCGCTGAAAAAGCAAAAATTGAGCTCTCTTCAACTGAAGAAACAGAGATCAATCTTCCTTACATTACCGCCGACAGCAGTGGTCCTAAACATCTACATATTAAATTAACGCGTGCCAAACTAGAGTCACTGGTAGAAGATTTAATTGAACGCACTATTGAGCCTTGTAAAAAAGCTATTTCAGATGCCAAAATTTCTCTCAGCGAAATATCACAAGTCATCTTGGTTGGTGGGCAAACCCGTATGCCTAAAGTACAAGAAGTGGTTAAAGCTTATTTTAAGAAAGACGCTCGTCATGACGTCAACCCAGATGAAGCAGTCGCTATTGGTGCTGCTATTCAAGGTGGTGTATTAGGTGGTGATGTTAAAGACGTCCTATTGTTAGACGTCACTCCACTTTCTTTAGGAATAGAAACCTTAGGTGGTGTAATGACTCCACTGATTGAAAGAAATACCACTATTCCTACTAAGAAAAGCCAAGTATTTTCCACTGCAGAAAATAATCAACCGGCAGTTACGATTCATGTATTGCAAGGCGAACGTGAGCAAGCCAAGGACAACAGAACATTGGGGCGTTTTGATCTGACAGATATTCCGCCAGGCCCGCGTGGTACACCACAAATCGAAGTCACCTTTGATATCGATGCAAACGGTATTATTAACGTATCTGCTAAAAATAAAACCACAGGGAAAGAACAAAAAATTGTTATCAAGTCAGGTAGTGGTTTATCTGAAGAGGAAATTCAACAAATGGTCAAAGATGCTGAAGTCCATGCGGACGATGATCGCAAGTTCCGCGAGCTCACCAAAACGCGTAATGAAGCAGACAGTTTAATTCATACCACTAGCAAAGCACTAACCGACGTTGGCGATAAAATTAGTGCTGATGAAAAAGCTCAATTAGAGAAGGCAATAGAGGAATTGAAAGAAGCGCTAAAAGGCACTGATAAGGAAAGCATAGAAGCTAAACTTAAAGAGTTTACAGAGCTATCCGGAAAAATGTCTGATCGTCTTTATGCACAACCTAATGCTGAAGCAGGTGATGCTGGAAGTCAAACTGACACTGCTCAGGACGGCGCTAAAGACAATAAAGATGATGTTGTTGATGCGGTATTCGAAGAAGTGAAAGACAAAGACAAGGATAAAAAAGATAATGATAAGGATAAAGAGTAACCACCTCTTCTCCTTGCTGGCTAAAGTCAGTAAAGAGATCGAACCCTATATATATTTCCATTAAAAATATCAAAATCCCTAGCGATACTAGCTAGGGATTTATCTTTGGTCCTTACTTATGGCAAAAAAAGCTGATTATTATGAAACACTGGGTGTCTCACGCAACGCGTCAGATAGTGAACTAAAAAAAGCCTATCGCAAATTGGCAATGAAATATCACCCTGATAAACATCATGCTGCTGAGAATAAATCAGCAAAAGATGCTGAAGAAAAATTCAAAGAAATCAGTGAAGCGTACGAAGTTTTATCAGATTCTAAAAAACGGACTGCTTATGATCAATTTGGTCATGCTGGCGTAGATGCTGCGGGAATGGGTGGCTCACAAAGTGCACATGGATTTAACTTTAATGATGTTTTTGGTGATATTGGTGATGTCTTTGGTAATATTTTCGGTAATCGTGGTGGCCCCCAACAAAGCCAACGCACACAACGCGGTGCCGATTTACGCTATACCCTAGAATTGGATTTAGAATCTGCAATTCATGGTGCCACTGTACAAATCCGCATTCCGCGTCTTGTTACCTGTAAAAGCTGCCATGGATCAGGTGCGCGTAAAGGCACTAAACCCACTATCTGCAAAACCTGCGAAGGCCAAGGTCAAGTTCGCATACAGCAAGGTTTTTTTACTATTCAACAAGCCTGTCCTGAATGCCATGGTGAAGGACGCATTATTACTGATCCTTGCCCAGACTGTCATGGTCAAGGCCAAATTCAAGAAACTAAGACTTTGTCAGTAAAGATTCCAGCCGGTATAGACGAAGGCAACCGAATTCGTTTAGCCGGTGAAGGCGAAGCAGGTAGTCGTGGCGCACCGCCCGGCGATCTGTATGTTCAAATTCATCTGAAACCACATCCTTTATTTAAACGTGAAGGTAATCATTTATATTGCGATGTTCCTATTAACTTAACGCTTGCACTATTAGGTGGTGATATACAAATTCCCACTTTAACAGGCGTGGTAAACTTACACATACCAGCCGAAACACAAAGTGGAAAGGTATTACGTTTGCGTGGTAAAGGAGTCCCTGGGCGCCCTGGTGTAACCGGTGATTTACTTTGTCGTGTTATTGTAGAAACACCCGTTAACCTGAGCAAAACACAAAAAGAATTAATCATGACGCTGGAAAAGGAGTTACAAAATGGAAATCACTATCCTAAAGCAAAAGCGTGGTTTGAAAATATAAGGAAATTTTTCAGTAAGCAAAACTGAAACTCGAAAAATTAGATTAAAAAAGGTATCATCGATCTTATACTTACAACAATCGGATTTTTAGCAAGGCGCCGTGAGAATGAAGCAACCGGAATGTATTCAAGATACATGGGGATTTCGCGAATTGAGTGACAACACAGTCAAAAATTCAAGTGCGAAGAATATATCAATGATTCAGTATGAATGCTGAAGAAAGATACAATAAGCAAAGCTAGAGAGAAATCATGAAAAAAGTTCCTATGACTATCAGCGGTGCTGAACATTTAAAGGAAGAACTTCATCAATTAAAAACCTCAAAACGACCACAAGTGATTGCGGCTATTGCAGAAGCGCGTGCACACGGTGATCTTAAGGAAAATGCCGAGTATCATGCCGCGAAAGAAATGCAAGGCTTCATCGAAGGTCGTATCACCGAAATCGAAAATAAATTAGCCAATGCGCAAATCATTGATGTCACCAAAATAAATAATCATGGCAAAATTATTTTTGGTTCTACCATACATCTACTTAATACTAAGACGGATGAAGAGGTTACTTATCAAATCGTTGGCGAAGACGAAGCAGATATCAAACACTCAAAAATATCAGTCGCCTCCCCCATTGCCCGTGCACTCATTGGAAAAGAAGAAGGCGACAGTGTAGATGTGCAAACTCCTGCTGGTTTGGTTAATTTAGAAATTGATAAAGTCGAATATATCTAAAAGCTCTTTATTCTTATTAAATCTTAAAATTAGATTTACCGGCTGTGATTACTTTATCAACGTAATTATTACTTAAAATTTTCAGTTCTTTATCGGTTAAATTATCAATACGGATTGCGTTTCGGTGACTTTGAGGAATCTTTGCTCTTTCTGGCGTAATTTTTATTAAAAAAGGATGATTTTTTGATAAAATAGCTAATCTTCCGTTTGTATCCAATTTAAATATTTTAGAGGGTTCGCTTCTTGAGTTATTGCTAAATAGCGAACTATTACTTCTAGTCGGCATCTGAGAAGCTTTTTTTTGTTTTGCTTGTTGAACATTATTATTTTCTTCATAAGAAGAATATTGTGATGAAATAGAAGTTTCAGAAGGACTAGAAACGGTATCATTGAAGCAAGTTGTTGATGAACTATTTAATTCAGCTTTATATTTTTGTATTTGCTTTTCCTGGGCTGCGATTCTTTGTTGTACCATACCACCACCAGGAATCTCATCGATAGTTGATTCCCCGCCATTTTGAGTTTCGAATAAAATAACTTTGTTTGCTATTTTCCACTTATTGGTATCTACATAATTAGAATTCTTACTTTCATTTTTTGATATGATAATTTTTTCCTTTATGCCCATAAAATAAAAAACCTTTAAATTATTAATATAAACTTAAATATTGATTTATAAGGCTAACTTGTATTTCTTAAGGTTTTCTTAAGAAATACAAGTATTTTTAACGAAAGGAACGGAAATGCTTGAAGTTAAATACTTAAAAACTATTTAGCTTAATATCGAAACATTATTTTTTTATGGGATATTGTGCTTGCTAAACCGCTACCGCTGCTTTAATCAGCGAATGACACTTATAATCAACTAAGGAAAAATCATCAAACACATAATCAAATAATGTTTTCGGTTTACGTAGAATATTTAATTGAGGAACCCTATAAGGTTGCCTGGACAATTGGCAATTTACTTGCTCAAGGTGATTACTATAGATATGACAATCACCACCGGTCCAAATAAACTCTCCCACCTGTAAATTACACTGTTGTGCAATCATATGAGTTAATAACGCATAAGAAGCTATATTAAATGGTACTCCTAAAAAAGCATCAGCACTGCGTTGATACAGCTGACAAGAAAGACGTGAATTCGCCACATAAAATTGAAACAATAAATGACAAGGAGGCAAAGCCATCTTTGCTAGTTCACCTACATTCCAAGCACTAACAATTAGGCGGCGTGAATCCGGATTAGCTTTTATTTGTTCAATAAGCTGACTGATTTGATCAATAATTTTCTGATCGGTTGTCAGCCAAGATCGCCATTGCTTACCGTAAATAGGTCCTAAGTTACCGGCCGAATCAGCCCATTCGTCCCAAATAGTGACTTGATGCTCATTTAAGTAACGAATATTGGTATCACCACGTAAAAACCACAACAATTCATAAATAATACTTTTTAAATGTAATTTTTTTGTAGTCACTAAAGGGAAACCGACACTTAAATCAAAACGCATTTGATAGGCGAAGATACTCAGTGTACCTGTACCCGTCCTATCCGCTTTAGCTTGTCCCTGATTAAGAATATGCTGTAAAAAATCCAAATAGGGTCGCATCAGAAAGACTCTCTAAAACATTAAAGTCTAGCGTATGTCCAGCCAAAATTGAAGCAATCACTATTCTACGATACTATATCGCTCGATATTAAAGACGTGATACCAACTCTTTTAGAAATTCATAGACACTTAGTATTTTTTAGTTTTTTTAAAAATTATGCGAATTAATCTTTTTGGTGCAGGTTATGTAGGTTTGGTTACAGCCACTTGTTTAGCCGAGCATGGAAATAAAGTACTTTGTATTGACATTGATCAAGAAAAAGTAAAACGCTTACAACAAGGTGAATGTCCTATTCATGAGCCCGATTTGCCTGCTTTATTACAAAAAAATTTAAGTGCTGGACGGCTTAATTTTAGTACGGATCCACAACAAGGAGTTGAACATGGTTTTTATCAATTTATTACGGTAGGCACTCCTCAAGATGAGGATGGTTCAGCTGATTTAACGTATGTATTAAAGGTTGCAGAATATATCGGTAAAACACTGCTTGAACCCAAATTAATTATTAATAAATCGACTGTGCCCGTTGGCACTGCTGATAAAGTAAAGGCTATTATTCAAAACCAGTTACATCAACGCAACATTAACATTCCATTTAATATCGCTTCGAATCCTGAGTTTTTACGCGAAGGCGTAGCAGTGAATGATTTTATGCGTTCAGATCGAATTATTATTGGTACCGATAATAATGACGCAGAATCTCACTTACGACATCTCTATAGACCCTTTAATCGTAATAACGATCGTTTAATCGCGATGGATATTCGCTCAGCCGAACTGACCAAATATGCCGCTAATGCATTTTTAGCCACTAAAATTAGCTTTATAAATGAAATGAGCCATTTGGCAGAACGTTTAAATGCAGACATAGAGCAAGTTCGTATTGGTATCGGCTCCGATCCGCGTATCGGTTATCATTTTATTAATCCTGGATGCGGTTATGGCGGCTCTTGTTTCCCTAAGGATGTGATTGCTTTAGAAGCTACTGCTAAAACGGTTCATTACCAACCACAGTTATTAAATGCAGTACATCAGGTGAATGATGCACAAAAAAAACTTTTATTTAGCAAGGTTTCACAATTCTTTCAAAATAATTTACGCGGGAAAGTTGTCGCTTTATGGGGTTTATCTTTTAAGCCAAACACCGACGATATGCGTGAAGCACCGAGCAAAGTATTTATTGCGGCCGCTTTAGCTGCAGGCATGAGAATTCAGGCTTATGACCCAGTCGCAATGCCCGAAGCGGTTCGTTTATACAAAGATCAAGTTAATTTTAGTTGCTGTGATAATCCGGAAGATAGCTTAGTTGGTGCAGATGTCTTAGTAATAGTCACTGAATGGAATATCTTCTTTAATCCAGATTTCCAGCTCATCAAACAGCGTTTAAAATATCCCGCTATCTTTGACGGAAGAAATCTTTATGATCCAGATTGTTTAAAGCAATTGGGAATTAAATACTATGCCATTGGTCGCGGAGAACCTCTCTAGTATGAAAAAGATTAAAAAAATTACTAAAGCAATTTTCCCGGTTGCTGGTTTAGGTACACGTTTTTTACCTGCAACAAAAGCGAGTCCTAAGGAAATGTTACCTATTGTGGATAAACCTTTAATTCAATATGCGGTCGAAGAAGCCATTGCAGCGGGAATTACCGAGCTCATTTTTATAACAAGTAGTAGTAAACGAGCGATTGAAGATCATTTTGATTCTAATTATGAATTAGAAGCCAAACTGGCTGAAGCAGGCAAAAAGGATCTGTTAGCTATTGTAAAAAATATCTTACCAAAAGGGGTTAGCTGTGTTTATCTACGTCAACCAGACACTTTAGGCTTAGGACATGCTGTTTTATGTGCACAAACGCTTATCAATGATGAAGCATTTGCTGTTTTACTTGCCGATGATTTAATCGATTCAACACTCCCCTGTTTAAAGCAGATGTTAGATCTCTATCAAGAAAAACAAAATACCATCATTGCTGTTCAAGCTATTACTCCTGAAGAAAGTAAACAATACGGTATAATTGGTTATAAAACTAAAGAAGGTAAACTGAGTCAGATTAACGCCATTGTAGAAAAACCTAGTCACAAAGAAGCGCCTTCTAATTTGGCTGTAGTCGGTCGCTATATTCTTACTTCAACTATCTTCTTTTATCTTTCCAAAACACCTATTGGAAAAAATGGGGAAATTCAACTAACAGATGCCATTGCTCATCAGCTAAAAGACGAGGTGATATATGCTTGGGAGTTTGAAGGAACACGCTATGATTGTGGAAGTAAATTCGGCTATTTAAAAGCAACGATTGCTCATGCCTTAAAACATCCAGAAACTAAAAATTTATTTATTCATTATTTAAAGACATTGCGTAATAATTTTCATGAGGATTGCGAGTTGAATGGCAACACAGACAAAAATTCAAGTACGAAACGTATATAAAAAAAACGAAGAAGTATGAATACTTCTTCGTTTAAAGTTTATGCTTTTATGAAAGCATAATTTTTAATTTTTCACCTGGCTTGAGGAAGTCGCTATCCAGCTTATTCCAAGCCTGTATCTTCTTAACCGATATATGGTAGTGTTTAGCAATACCTGTTAATGTATCGCCGCTTTTTACCCAATAGATCTGCGAGCTTGATTTATCCTTAACTAAAGTAGCTGATCTTGGCTTAGCCTGCTCATTGTTTACTAATTGAACAGATCTCTGCTTGCCTTTTGATCTAGCTTGTTTTAAAGCAAGCTTATTATTGCCAACCTGAACCTTAAAGTTCGGGCTTGAAGCAGCCGCTAATTGTTGTTTATACAAAGCGACCCTATCAATAGGTAAAGCGAGCTGACCACGTTTAATCGCCGCTGAAGTACTTTTCACGCCCGGATTCAATTCCTTTAATTCCGAAACGTTCATACCTGCTAATTTAGCTACGTGAGTTAAACTCATGTTTTTGGCATCAACTAGCTCTAAATAAGGCTTAGCACTGACGGGAGGTAAACTCACGCCATACTTAGCTGGATTTTTAACAATCGCAGCTAAAGCCAATAAACGCGGAATATAGGAACGTGTCTCAGATGCTAATGGTAATGCCCAGAAATGAGTATTCTTATCTTGCTCCGTATTGTGACGGATCGCATTCTGCACGTTACCTTCACCCGTATCATAAGCCGCTATGGCTAACAACCAATCGCCACCGAAGAAGCTTCTTAAATAGGTAAGGTAATTTAAGGCCGCATTGGTCGAGCTACTAATATCTCGGCGACCATCAAAACCTCTATTTTGATGCACACCATACCCCTTAGCAGTATTGGCCATTAACTGCCATAAACCAGCCGCCCCTGAAGACGAGTTAGTCGCTGACGGATTATATCCACTCTCAATAATAGGCAATAAAACCAATTCTGTAGGTAAATCACGCTTTCTCACTTGCGCATATACATAGTAAATATAGGGCGCAGCTCGATTTACCGCATCTTTTAAATAAAGCGGGTTTCTAGCAAACCAACGGATCTGCTTTTGGACCTGAGGTTGGTTTTCCTCACGAGCTGACAATTGAAAATGAGCTCGAATAGGCCCCCAAAGCGTACCTTTTTCTACAGCACTATACATCGCTTTAGCGTTTTGAGGCGCTAAACTACTACCGGTCGATTTCATAATAACGGTTTGATAGGTTTTCCTATCTGTATCGTTACCCGAACCGCTGAGGCCCTTCACACCTTCTTCAGAAGTAGGGAACTGCACACAGGCGGTGATACCCACTGCCAGAATGAGTAGTACGGTAAGTAATAACGAGTAAATTTTAAGCATTTTATAAGTCATACTAAAGATCTTACGGGGACCCCTTAGAGAGGTCAAGACAAAGGGCTTACAAGAGCTAAATTAAACGCTCTTTTTGTAGGTTTTTAACCTACATTTAGTGCGGAAATTACTTACTCAAAAACCTACATTTTTGCATTGTTTTTCGTATAAGTGAAGGTTAAAACCAGACATTTTTAGGTCTTTTTAGCCAGGCCCTACCTATGCGATAATAAAAAAGGTGTTAAGATTCATCGATTAAATTACTTCTAACAGTTTGTTAGCTGGATAACTCTTTTGAAACAGCATTACCTAGACATTGAAAATCATCGTTTAGCTAACCTAATCCCTCATTATGCTGGCCGACATTTGTTGCAGTTGAGCCCATATTCATTTTCAAGCTTATCAACTAGCCCTATTATTCATAAAATTATCATTTCTTCAAATTATAAATGTAAGCATATTACTGACAAAATAAACAGCTCTCACTTAGAAAGTCACTATACTCATTTACCCTTTGCCAACGATAGTATTAATCTAGTCCTGATGCCCCATACCTTAGAAGTGAACAAAAGTACGGCTCAAACCATACTCACAGAAGCTTGGCGAGTACTAGCCCCCAGTGGTCATTTGATTATATTAGGCATCAATCCTATCAGTTTATGGGGTCTATATCGACTATTCTCATTGAGTAAGAAGCCTACTTGGGGGGACGGTCGTTTTCACACGATCCAAACGCTTTGTCAATGGATACACTTTTTAGGGGGTGAAATTCAGCATACTGAAAGCTTTCTATTCCGCCCCCCTTTATCTAGCCCCCCCGGTATGTGGCTATTTAAGAAATTAGTTTGGCTAGAACGAGTGTCGCCTTGGCTTATCCCTTTTATGGGAGGAATTTATTTGATTATTGCTGAAAAGCGGGTAAAGCGCCTCAATGGCTTAGGCTTAGTTTGGCAATTTCCACCGGTACTCAATCATAAGGTTTTAGCTCCAAATGCTCGAGGACCCCATCATGCTTAAAATACCAAAAATAGAGATTTTTACTGATGGTGCTTGTCGAGGAAATCCTGGGCCTGGGGCCTGGGCAGCTCTCTTACGCTTCAAAGGAAAAGAAAAAACCATTTCGGGTACTGAAATCTTGACTACCAATAATCGCATGGAGTTAATGGCAGCTATTCAAGCTTTAATGGCAATAAAAAAACCTTGTCACATAACACTCAGTACCGATTCACAATACGTCCAAAAAGGAATTACCGAATGGTTACCTCAATGGAAACGACGTGCTTGGCTTACAGCGAATAAAAAACCGGTTAAAAATTCCGATTTATGGAAGAAATTAGCCATACAAGCTGAACGTCATCAAATCAGCTGGGAATGGGTAAAAGGACATAGTGGCCACCCCGAAAACGACCGTGTAGACAGTCTGGCTAATGCTGCCTTGGATGAACTGCTAGAATAATTAAAATTTATCTTAATAAAGAAAAAGAATCCTGTCCTAATGTGCATTAAGCAAAGCACGTCGATAGGCCAGCGGTGCTTTTATTTCATCTTCAAATTCAACATATTCCCAAGCATTGGCATTACTTAGTAAACGACGTAATAATAAATTATTCAGCGCATGACCAGATTTATAGCCACTAAATGCTCCGATGAGGCTATGACCTAATAAGTAGAGATCGCCAACTGCATCAAGAATCTTATGACGTACAAATTCATCTTCGTAACGTAAGCCATCTTCATTCAGCACTCTATATTCGTCTACAACGACTGCATTATCAAGACTTCCACCTAAAGCGAGTCGAACTTCACGCAATTTTTCGTAGTCTGCCATAAAACCAAACGTACGTGCACGACTTACTTCTTTAATATATGATGTCGTAGAAAAATCTATACTTGCCTTTTGGCTTCGATTTTGGAAAAGTGGATGATTAAAATCAATTTCAAATGAAACTTTGAAACCATCAAATGGCTCAAAAGAAGCCCATTTATCTCCTTCAGTCACTTTAATAGATTGCTTGATTCGAATAAAGCGTTTTGAAGCAGTTTGCTCCTCAATACCCGCCGACTGAATCAAAAAAATAAAGGGTCCTGCACTTCCATCCATAATAGGAATTTCTGATGCCGTAATATCAACATAGGCATTATCAATACCTAAACCTGCCATCGCTGACATGAGATGCTCTATGGTAGCCACTCTAACCCCATTTTTTAATAACGTAGTTTGTAATGTCGTTTCACCGACATGTTCAGCGCGCGCTTGCACTTCAACGATAGGATTAAAATCTAGCCGTCGAAAAATAATTCCGGTGTTAATGGGTGCTGGTCGCAAAGTTAAAATAGCTGTTTCACCGCTATGCAATGTGATCCCTGCCGCTTTAATAACGTTTTTCAATGTACGTTGTTTTAGCGCACGCGAAGTTTGAATTGAATTGTTTTTTCTGGACACTCTTAAGAAACCTCTTCTTGTCTACGTAAAAAAGCCGGAATATCAAAATATTCAATATCAGTTGCGCTACTATCTACTGTGGATTTACTTGAAGTAACGACACCTTGTTTGCGCAATACCGTAGGGCGTTCTAACTGATGATAATCTAAACTACCGTCAGCCGCTCTAACAAGACTTGAATCCCCTACTCCTCCTGATACTCCAGTAGAAAGGTGTCCAAGAAGACCTGTTATCACTATGGTCACACGTAATTCTTCACACATTTCAGAATCTATTACAGTTCCAATAACCACATTAGCTTCTTCCGAAGTAAATTTCTTAATAACTTCACCAACTTCTCCAAACTCTCGCATTGATAAATCCGGTCCCGCTGTTATATTAACGAGTACACCGCGTGCTCCTGCTAAGTCGATATCTTCTAACAATGGGCTTCCAATAGCGGCTTCTGCTGCTAAACGTGCTCTTTCAGGACCTGTGCCTATACCTGTTCCCATCATCGCCATACCCATCTCTGACATCACTGTTTTAACATCTGCAAAGTCTACATTAATTAAACCAGTGCGAGTTATTAAAGCGGCAATTCCTTTGACAGCGCCAAATAATACATCATTTACCGCTTTAAATGCATCTAAAAAACTAATATCTTTGTCTAAAACACTCATTAATTTATTATTAGGAATCGTAATCAATGAGTCGACATATTGGCTCAGTTGTTTAATTCCCTCTTCGGCTAAGCGCAAACGCTTCTTACCTTCAATCTCAAAAGGTTTAGTAACAACCGCAACGGTTAAAATTTTCATTTGTTTAGCAATTTCCGCTACTACCGGTGCAGCACCCGTACCCGTTCCTCCACCCATCCCAGCAGTTATAAAAACCATATTGGCACCTTCTAATGCCGATCGAATACGTTCTCTATCTGCTTCTGCCGCTAGTCGGCCTACTTCAGGATCTGCCCCCGCACCTAAACCCTTAGTAATTTGCTGTCCTAATTGTAACAAACACTCCGCTGAAGAATTTCTTAATGCTTGGGCATCGGTGTTAGCACAGATAAACTCAACACCTGTGATGTCTTGTGCCAACATGTGCTCAAGTGCATTCCCACCACCGCCACCGACACCAATCACTTTTATAATGGCATTTTGAACAGGTGTGTTGGGGGAATCAAATTCGGTGCTCATAGTTAACTCCTAAGGATTTCAGTATTATTTAAAAATTTTCGCATAACCAATTTTTTATACGTGCTATTTTTCTACCAAATAAAACATTAGGTTTTCGCTGCTCGCATTGTTGTTGATAGCCATATAATAGTAAGCCGGTACTGGTCGCATACATACCATTCGTCGTTACCTCGTTATTTCCAGTAATATATTGTGGGTGACCGAGTCTCACGGGTAACTTAAAAATCTTTTCTGCTAAATCGACACTACCGTTGACGTTAGAAGCACCACCGGTTAATACCACCCCTGCCGCAAGAAATTCTTCAAAACCACTACGATATAATTCTGCCTTCACTAAATGGAAAAGCTCTTCATAACGTGGCCCCACCACCTCAGCTAAAGCACGTTTAGTCAGCGTGCGTCCAGGTCGATCTCCCACTCCGGATACCTCGACTAATTCATCTGGGCTTGCTAGTTCTGGCAAAGCACAGGCATGTCTTCTTTTAATCTGCTCTGCACTTTGTGTGGGCGTTCTTAATGCAACGGCAATATCATTTGTGACTTGATCACCCGCAATAGGAATAACTGATGTAAAACGTATAGCTCCTTCAGTAAAGATAGCAATATCCGTTGTTCCTCCACCAATGTCTATTAAACACACACCTAATTCTTTCTCATCTTCAGTTAAAACAGATTGACTTGAAGCAAGTTGCTCTAAAATTATTTCTGAAACTTCTAAACCACAGCGTTGAATACATTTAATGATATTTTGTGCCGCGCTAACCGCGCCTGTTACCATATGCACTTTAGCTTCTAAACGCACACCTGACATTCCTATTGGCTCACGAATACCTTCTTGGCTATCAATAATAAATTCCTGTGGCAAAATATGTAATATTTTTTGATCGGCTGGAATAGCGACTGCTTTCGCAGCATCTATCACACGTTCAACATCCGCATGTGTCACTTCTTGATTTTGAATGGCAACAATTCCGTGAGAATTCAAACTTCGTATATGATTTCCAGCAATACCCGTATACACACTTCGAACTGGACACCCTGCCATTGATTCAGCTTCACCTACTGCTTGTTGAATTGAATCAACCGTTGCATCGATATTGACTACTACACCACGCTTTAATCCTAATGAAGGATAAATTCCCATACCAATAATTTCGATACCATTGGGCTTTACTTCACCCACCAAGGCATTAACTTTGGATGTACCAATATCTAAACCTACAATTAAATTCTTAGTCGGTTTCTTTGCCATATTATTTCACCTTCAATTAAATTCTCTAGATCTTTTCAAACTTCATTTTTGACTTCATAGTTAGGATATAGACCATTACGCTATTTTTTTGTAAACTGTTCTCTATAAATCAAATAACACTCGAATTAGGTAACCTATTTTTTCTAAGCAATTCGTTTCTTAAATTTTACTGCCATACCGTGAGCATAGCGAAGATCCACATAATCTATCATAGATACTTTACTTGCGATAACATCAGAATAAACATCTATCAACCGTTCTAATTGTATATAAGGTTGACTTCGACTTAAATAAACTGATAATCCATTATTTAATTTCAGATACCAATATTGTTGGTCCACTAGTTTTAACAATTTAATTTTTAAGTTTAATTTTGCGAACATGGGCTTCATCGCGGTATAGATTTGTAATAAATATTTTTGTTTACCGACAGGTGCCATAAAAGTGGGCAAATCTAATCCTTTAAAATCTTCATTATCTGGAATAAAAATATTAGCTTGTTCATCCACTAAACCATATTTTCCAATAAAAGCGATAGGTTTTTTAGTAACAAAACTTACCGCTAACGTATCTGGCCAAAACCGTTTTATAGTTACATTAGCTATCCACGGTTCATGTAAAATGTGTTCTTTCAATCCTCGGCTATCTAAACGAAAAAACCCTTTTGCTATAAAGGGCAAAATAATTTCCTGCAGATGACTTTGCTTAACATACGTTAAGTCACCACTAATTTTAATGTTCTTGATAGGGAAATAACTTGGATCAGCTAATTTTTGCCATAATAAGATAAAACTTAATACCAGTAGCAAACTCAATGAAAATTTAAAAAACCATCCTTTTGAAGGCAATTGAGAATTTAAACGGATCAATTTAGATTTATCGTGTTGCCGTTGGAATCGTTGGTTTTCAACTACTTTCCCATTTTTAACCATCGCTTAGCCATCAGAAATACATGAAATCAAAGGGGATAATAATCTATATAGTGTGTTTCTGCCAGTTTTACTCGTTGGCCTAGCTACGCAGTTCAATATTTTTCGATATATTAAGAGGCTATGAAAAAAAGTGTCCCGCCTGAACTCGAATCCTCTCAGCAAACATTGTAAAATTCGTATCTTAACTAAAGAATACGACTCTATTTAAATTAATATTGAATACTGATAGATTCTTCACCAAAGCTTTCACGTAGCGCCTTCAACAAATCATCTTCAGGCTTTACCTTCCAACTATCACCCAAACTCAAATAAACTTGTGTCCTTAGTTCAGGATGATAATAAGCAATACGAGTAGGGCAAAAACCCGGACAAAAATTGCTCATTATTTTTTGCAAATCCTCAAGTAGCGCAGGCTTAATGATAGGTTTAGAAAGCTTAATCAGTAAGTTTTTTGCATAGCTTTCACGTGCTTCACTGATATCTAAAATTTTTTTCCCTAATATCCGCGTATTACCAGTGTATTCATCACGTTGAATTTCTCCTTCAATGATTAATAGTTTATCCTTATTCAACTTTTCACGATATTTAGCATAGGTATCACTAAATAAGGTCACTTCTAAACGTCCACTGGCATCCTCCAAATTAAGAACAGCCATACGATCACCGCGTTTGGTCCATAAAGAACGAATGGTCAGTACCCAACCGGCAATGGTAATTTGATGACCTGCTTTGGCAGTTAACTCACTTAAAGATAGAGTGATAAAATGGGATAATTCTTTAGCATAACCTTCTAAAGGATGGCCACTTAAATAAAAACCTAAGACTTCCTTTTCAGCTTGTAATCGCTGTAATTTTGGCCAATCCTCTTGATTCACCATTTGACTTGCATGAGAGACCATATCAAGCCCAAAAAAATCCTTCTGACCTGAAACTTTTGCCCATGATTTCTGATCTGCCGCTTGTAAAGCGGCTTCTATATTAGCTAAAAGACTGGCTCGATTTACACCAAAACTATCTAAGCTACCTGAAAAAATTAAGGCTTCTAAACTTCTACGATTTAGTTTGTGTAAATCAACGCGGTGACATAAATCAAATAAATCACTAAACGCCTGTTGTTGACGTTGTTCTATGAGCATTTCTATTGCACCTTCACCTAAACCTTTAATTGCACCTAAACCATACCGAATCGAACCATTAGAATCATCTACGGTAAATTTATAGTCACTATGATTGATATTCGGTGGCAATATATTCAATTTCATTAAGCGACATTCTTCCAGAAAAGTGACTACTTTTTCGGTATGGTCCATATCGGATGATAATACAGCGGCCATAAACTCCGCGGGATAATGCGCTTTTAACCAAGCTGTCTGATAAGAAACTAAAGCATAGGCTGCCGAATGTGATTTATTGAATCCATAATCTGCAAATTTTTCCATTAAATCAAAGATTTGGTTTGCTAAATAAGAATCTATGCCTTTCTGTTCTGCACCTTTTATAAAAATAGTTCTTTGTTGCGCCATCTCTTCCGATTTCTTTTTTCCCATGGCTCGACGCAATAAATCCGCAGCCCCTAAGGTATAACCTGCTAGCACTTGTGCAATTTGCATCACTTGTTCTTGATACAAAATAATTCCATAAGTTGAACTTAATATCGGTTCTAAAAAAGGATGATCATATTGAACTTGGGCACGTCCATGTTTACGATTAATAAAATCATCCACCATTCCAGACTGTAAAGGTCCTGGACGAAATAAAGCGACTAAAGCAATAATCTCATCAAAACTATCTGGACGTAATCGTTTAACGAGATCGCGCATCCCTCGCGATTCTAATTGAAATACAGCGGTAGTTTTACAAGCCTTTAATAAGGCAAAAGTGCTGACATCATCGATAGGAATGGCTGTGATATCAAGTAAAGACTCTCCTGATAATTTTTTCGCATTAATCGCCTGTACTGCCCAATCTATGATGGTCAAAGTTCGTAGACCTAGAAAATCAAATTTTACCAAACCCACTTTTTCAATATCATCTTTGTCAAATTGAGTAATACAATGCATTCCTCCTGGCTCACAGTAAAGTGGTGTAAAATCTGTCAATCTAGAAGGAGCAATCACTACTCCGCCGGCATGTTTACCTACGTTACGCACCAATCCTTCTAATTTTTTTGCTAAATCAATTAATACTTTTATTTCGTCTTCATTTTCATAGCGATGTTTTAGTTCATCTTCTTGATCCAATGCTTTTTCGAGAGTAATACCCAGCTCAAAAGGAATTAATTTGGCAATTTTATCCACCATACCATAGGGATAGCCCAAAACCCGCCCTACATCTCTAACGACTGCACGGGCGGCCATACTTCCATACGTTATAATCTGTGAAACTGCATCACGCCCATAACGCTCCGTTACATAGTCAATAACCCTATCACGCCCCTCCATGCAGAAATCAATATCAAAATCTGGCATAGAGATACGCTCAGGGTTTAAAAAACGTTCGAAAAGCAAATCATACTGCAGAGGATCTAACCCCGTAATTTGCAGCACATAAGCTACTAAAGAACCCGCTCCAGAACCTCTACCCGGACCAACGGGAATTTGATTTTTTTTTGCCCAACGAATAAAGTCAGCCACAATGAGAAAGTAACTTGCAAAACCCATTGAATTGATCACTTTGAGCTCGGATTGTAGTCTTTCAAAATAAATGTTTTCTAATTCATTGGAATTAACAAGCTGTTGCTGCGCCACATTGGTTTCAGTTAGCGTAGATAACTTAGATTCTTTATTCTCAAGCTGAGATAAACGCAAAAAAGATTTAGAACGCTTCTCTAAATAGTGTATCAAGCCTTGTTGTGCTTCTTGTATTAAGAACTTTTCTGCGCTCATTCCTTCTGGAATAGGGAAATTAGGTAAGAAAGATGAATTGAGTTCAATTTCTAGATTACACCGTTTGGCTATTTCAACTGAATTGGTCAATGCTGATGGAATATCCGCAAATAATTCAACCATTTCTTCGATAGACCGAAGATATTGCTGATCGGTATAAATCGTAGGTCGCTTAGGGTCATTTAAGGTATAGCCATTATTAACACAAACCCTGGCTTCATGCGCTTCAAAATCTTCAGCTGCAATAAAACATACTTCATTAGTAGCAACTACTGGAACATTGAACTCTGTTGCTAACTCTATAGCCAATCCGATATATTCTTCCTCTAAAGGGCGACCTAAACGTTGCAACTGTAAATAAAAACGATTGGGAAATAACGTTAGCCAAAACTGTAAATATTCTGCTGCTAATGGCTTGTTTTTTTTCATTAAGCAGGAAGCAATATCACCTTCTCTCGCTCCAGATAAGGCAATTAAGCCAGCAGAATAATTTTCAAACCAACTTTTTTTGAGAACAGGTTGACCTTCCTGTTGATTCTCTAAATAAGCACGTGAAATTAATTGAATTAAGTTTCGATAACCCTGTTGATTTTGACAAAGTAAAATTAATTGGAATCCTCGATCGGAATTCAGGTCATTTTTTACACAACATTCAACCCCGATTATGGGTTTAATACCTTTTTTAATCGCCGTCTGGTAAAATTTAATCGTTGCAAATAAATTGGATAAGTCCGTTATTGCAATAGCAGGCATAGATAGCTCATCGGCTTTAGCTACAAGCTTATCTATACGAATCAAGCCATCAATCAAAGAATATTCTGTATGAAGATGCAGATGGATAAAAGATGGCATATACTCTTCGCACTTGAATTTTTGTCTGTGTTGCTGCTTAGTCCGCAATCTTCATGTCGATTATAAACACGAAAGTTGTTTCATTTCGCGGCCCTTACAAAAAACTTTTTGCTGTGACAAAAGAACCGCAACCACTTTGTATTTTGCCATAGTTAATTTGAAAAGAAAGCTTATTAAGAAATATATTGGGGAATTGCAAGAAAAAAGTTATTTTTTCTTTTTAGAGGCTAATTCTTATGCGTCGAGTGCTTGATAGGTTTCCTTTAAGCTAATAACTAGATAAGCATAGAGTGTATCTAACTGTTGGGACTGGCCAGTTAAATAGCAACGTAGAAAATTTTTACATAGATGATTTAATCTGATTGCCCCTGCATAGCATGCCCCGCCTTTTATTTTATGCACTATGTTTTCGATAGTTTCCCAATTCTTTAATTGATAGATCTTTTCAAGTTCTTGGATATGATCCGGAATAGATTGTTTAAACATCTCTATAATTTCATTGAACAGATCAACATTGCCGCTCAGATTTTTAAGACTAATGCTCTTATCATAGATAGGGTATGAATTAATAATGTCGAGTAAATTAGCCTTCTCTATGATTAAATTATTTTCTTCTACATTATACTCATGTTTAATTGGTTTTGACTGTTTGGGCATAGGATTAAATTCAATGACATTAATTTTTTTATCTTGGAAATACTTATCTAATTTTTTTATTTTTTCTTTAGTCAAGGGTTTTAACCATACTTCATTGATACCTGCCGCTAAACATTCTTCCTTAAATTTACCTTCTCCATGAGCCGTTAAGGTAACAATTGGGGTCATCGGTTTTTGATTAATACGTTCCCAATAACGGTATAAAACAGCAATTTCACTACCACTAAGACCAGGCAAGCCCAAATCAGCAATAATTAAATCAAACGTATGGTTTTTTGCAAAAGCTAATGCTTCTTGCATAGTCGATACCACCGTTAGGTTATATCCCGCTTGAGTAAGCAGTTCTTGAGAAAATTTAATTGTTAAAAGATCATCTTCTATCAATAAAATATTTTTTTTTATTACTTTTTTTTTGGTTTGTGCTTGCGCTGCTATATTTTTTTTTGTTTCGGCTAATTTATACGTTTCTAAAAAGACAAAAGGCTCAGAATTCTTATTTTTAAATTTTAAAAGCTTATTTTTTTTCGCTAAATTCATAAATAAGGTAAAAGAGAAGCTCGTTCCCACACCCACTTCACTTTTTACTTGTATCTCGCCACCTAACAGGTTAATGAATTTTTTTACAATATAAAGACCAACGCCATAACCCGTTTGATCTGTTTTTTCAAAACTAGGTGTTATTCGAAAAAAAGGATCAAATACGGACGTCAATTTATTAGTGGGAATGCCTATACCTGTATCACTGATAGTAAACTCAATATATACCCCATCTGATTGCTGTGGTAATAATACTAATTCTTTGATAGTTACAACCACTTTCCCTTGTTCGGTAAATTTAATCGCGTTAGTCGCTAAATTGAGTAAAATACGTTCCAATTTATTTTGATCACTCGCTATATTTCCTTTAGTAGAAACATCCAAATTTATCTGCAAGGTGAGTCCTTTAGTTTTTACTGATGGCAATAATAGATTTTGCAAAGATACTGCTAAAGCTTGTAAAGAAAAACTCTCGATCTTAAGCTGAGCTTCGTTAACGTTTTCTAGAGAAGCAACATCAAGTACATTGCTAAGTAAACTTAATAACTGCTTACTGGCTTTGTACATCAAACGTAAATCATCTTTATTTTCCAATATTGTTAAACGTTGCTGAAGTAATTGCGATAAACCGATGATTCCTGTTAAAGGAGTGCGAATATCGTGGCTCATATTAGCAAGAAACTCAGTTTTAGCTTGATTGGCCGCATCGGCTAATAATTTTGATTTTTGCAATTTTTTCTGTGTATTTTTAAGCTCTGTGATATCAATCGAGACTCCTAGGACTCCTATTGTTTTATCAAATTTTCCTTTTAACGGTGATTTTTGAGTCAAAAAAACATGCATCCTATCATCGGATAATCTAGCCCTTTCTTCAAAACTTACCATTTGATTATTTTGCATTACAAAACGATCGTTTTCTTGTATCCTTTCTGCTTGATCTTTCCAAGGAAAATCAAAGTCTGTCTTACCGATAACAGCTCTCGTATTAGTAAATCCAGTTAATTCGCTATGTAGTTTACTCCCACCCAAAATAACGCTATTGATATCTTTCCAATAGATACTTGCAGGTACATTTTCAATGATATTATTTAAATAAACAGTTAATTTTTCATTTTCCTCCCATAAATATTGATTAAAATCATTTAATCTTGGATAAGTTTCACTGAAGATAGTAATCGATCCTTTTTTTGACATAACCGAAGTACATTGAATTAACGTAGGCTCCTCCTGATCATTAATTAATTTGTAGTAAACAGCAGAAAAACTCTTATCTTTATTTTTAATACTTTTATTAAGTAAATCATTCACTATCCTTAGATAATCACTCAAAAAAAAACCAGATACTGGTTTACCTATTACTTCTGATAAAGAATTTATTTTTAATGATGCCAGAAAATGTTGATTACCTCCTCTAAAAAACTTTTTTTTACTATCTAACCAGTAAACCGAAAAAGGTAATACATCTAAGATAAGTTGAAAATTCATTATTATGTTCCAAAAAGTTTAGAAAGCATATTGTTTTAATTGCTAAGGCTAAGAGGTTTCGTGGCACTATTTATTAGGTTAACATCCCGTTTGCTAATTGAAAAGAAAGGTAAACTTCTGATATTAGCGTTATAAGTTGATCGAGAGATTTTTTCAACAAACTCCACAATCTGCATAGCTAATGTAGCTAATCCGGCTCTCTCCTCAAGCAGATTAAAATGATTACCTTCAACCGGCTTTACTTCAAATTTTTCACCGACAAAATCTTTTAAAAAATTAGATTCGGTTTCTTTTTCCATATCCCTAAACTTATCCAAATCCGTTGCTTTGAATAACCTTATAGGAGTTAAAGAGAGTTTATCGGGTCTAAATTTAAAACCAATATCTTGATAATATTCACATTGCTTTATCATAGGTTGAATTAAATTTTCTACATTCTTAACTTTAGGATTAGCACTTACATTTTTTATGACCTCATTACAATATTCTAAAACAGGCACCAACAAAGCAGTTTGAAGTTTTTTGCTCGCACACGATACAACCCAGGTATCTAGCAAAATAACACCCAAACAATTTTGATTAAGCTTTTCTAATTGAGATGCCATTGCTAAAGCAATCATTCCTCCGAAAGAATAACCCGCTATAATAAAAGGTCCTTTAATTTTTTCACCAATGTATTTAAGATAATTTTTTGCCATTTCCGGAATACTTAAGTTTTTAACCTGCCGATCAAGTATGACCGGGTCTTCTATACCATAACAATAATTAGGCAATTGAGTTTTCCTCAAAGCATCTATCAATTTGTTGAAACAAAATAAACCACCCCCTGCAGGGTGTATAAAAATAATAGGGGGAAGTTTTTCATCGCTTCCTTTATATAAAAGGGATAGCAAATCATTTTCTGAATAGTCAGCACGCTCTAAAGCATGAGATAACGATCGTATACTAGAATTTTGTCGTAACATATTAAAAGAAATTTTTTTACCGAAAACTTCTTCAATTTTAGCTAATAACTGAATAGCTTCTATAGAATTCCCTCCTATATCAAAAAAATCACTATCCAAAGTTGGAGAAAAAGGTAATATCATCTTAAATATCGATAATAATTTTTTCTGAATTTTCTTTGATTTTTCCGACATATTTTCTTTATCGCTATCACTTTCTTCGTTCATAGTTAAAGGCAACTGAGATAAAGCCCTTCTATCTAGTTTTCCATTGGCTGTCAGTTGAAATTTCTTTATTTTTTCATAATAAACTGGAATCATTGCTGGTGATAATTTAGTGTTTAAAAACTGAAGTAACTCCTGTTTCTTTGGGTTTATATTTCCTTCATTTTTTGTATAGAAAACAACTAAAACTTTATTTTTATCGTTTATTTTCTTATATATTATTTCAGCCTGTTTTATAGCAGGATGTTTTTCAAGGGCATCTTTAATTTCAGCCATGGATACTAAATTGCCTCGGATTTTTATCTGTTCATCATTTATCCTACCTAAAAATAATATATTATTATTTTTAAACTGAACTTTATCTCCTGACATATACAGAGTAACAAACTTTTCTCCCTCCAAGAATGCATCATTGATTGAGTTTTTAGGATAAGGCAAATTACATTTTTTTTGTAAGGTTTCATTATTATGATAGGCTCCCAAACCTTCTCCTAAAATACCCAACTGACCTATTGCGCCCAATGGTGCTAACCCATTAAACCTATTCAAAATTAAGATTTGCGTACCAGCAATAGTTGGATTGCCGATAGGCACCGTAGAAAATTCGCTTAAATTTTCTCTATTTACCATATAAGTTAATGCGAAAATACCTGTTTCTGTAGGGCCATAACCGTTCATAAATTGCAAATTTGGATTGAAGCACAAAACTTGCTCAACTGCTTTTTTATCCACAACATCCCCACCACTCATTAAATATTTTACCTTTTTGAATATTTCAGGGGATTTAAGAGCATAGAGATTAAATAACCCGGCTGTTAACCATATTACATTAATATTTTTATCTGATAATTCTTTTGTAAATAGCTTTTCACTAAGCAAAAGATTTTTATCAATGATAACCAAGCTAGCGCCATTTAAAAATGCCAGTAAGAATTCAAGTTGTGCCGCATCAAAGACCTGATTCGCTGTTTGAGCAATATTATCACCCGGCTCTACCATATAACACAGTGTTTTTATCACACGAAATAAAGCTTTTTGGGATAGTATTACTCCTTTTGGAGTGCCGGTAGATCCCGATGTATACAGTATACAGGCATTATCTTCCATCGTAGTGGTCAGTGCAGGTGAGCTATGAAGTAAACTATGCTCTGAAGTACGCTCATTAATATTAATACAAATTAAATTATCTATTTGAACATTTTTTTTAAATAAATCTTCAGTAATATCCAAGATGAAAAAAACAATTCCTGCATTTGCAATAATTGATTTTAGGCGATCATAGGGATCGTGTTTAGAAAGGGGAATAAAAACAGCGCCTATTTTTAATACCGCTAACTCTGCGATAAAAAATAAGTGATTGGCTTCTAAGAAAATCCCTACAAAACTACCTTGCTTTACTCCTTTTGTATTTAAAACATGCTTCAAGTGTGTCGATTGATTATCAACTTCACGATAACTAAGCCTAATTTCATTATAATAAAGTGCATTATTCTCAGAATATTTTTCAACAATTTGCTGAAATTTGCTTACTAGATTATCATTTTTAGCAAAATCAAGTTTCGGGCCTCTGCCCAATCTAATTAATTGGCTTCGTTCTTCATCACAAACCACCGATATTTCTTGCAATCTTTGATTAGGATCATTACAAACGCTCCTAATTGTATGTATAAAATTCTTAGCAAAACCTTCTATAAAAGATAGACTAAACAAGTCATTAGCATATTCAATGACAAAATTTAATTCCTGCTGATTTTCCTGAGCAAAAAGCGTGAAATGACCAAAGCGGCATGTCTTTCTCATATCAAAAATTATGGGTTGCTTAGGTAATTCTAATTCTGCCATTTCTCCATTCAGTTTTAACTCCGGAATAGAATAACTTTGATAAATAAATGCGGGACTTAATAAGATATCTTTAATCCCTTGCTTTAATAAAATTTCCTGTATTTTACCAAAAGGAATGTCTTGAAATTCTTGACTCACTAAGAATTTTTTATTGTTCTTTTTAAGATACTTATCAAAAAATAGGTTTTCTTCTAAATCAAATTGCTGAATTACTAGATTGATAAAAAAACCAACCATTTTATCGAAAGAGGGGTGTTCGCCTCTCCCGTTCGTCGCTGTTATCAATGTAATATTTTTTCGATAAGTATAAGAAGCAATTAAGAGGCTAAACAAAGCATTAACCACACTAAAACACGTAACACCCGTTGATTGAGCTAAATTTTTTAAGGCTAATAAATCTTCGAGCGTTAAAGAAAATGTATATCGTTCAGCTGCTTGTTCAGTCGCTGGTTTGAATGTCGATAAAGATTGATCAGTGGGTAATGTGGTTACTGTTTCTATTTTTGATAAAGTATTTTTCCAAAAGGTTAATGCTCTCGCTTGATAAGTTTCATCTTCAAATTTTTTCTGCTGATGGTAAATAAATTCTATATATTGAGGGGGATAATCCGTTAACTTGAAAGAATTAGAAATTATACTATCCCGATATATTTTGGATAAAGTATCTAGAGAATTTTTAAGCGAAACGGCATCAAAAATCGCGTGATGCACATGAATAAAAATATGATAATTTTTAGTCGCTTCAAAAATAACAAAACGTATCAGTGGATCTTTACTCTCCATACTCCAAGGTTGACTAATTTCAAGCTGTATAACTTCTTCTAAGGAGATCTCCAATTTTAGCTTTTTAATGTGGAAGCTTAAATGTCTCGCTTCAGGTGGTAAAATTGATTGTGTTAATCTACCCTCTCGATAAGAAAAAGAGGCCCCAAATATATCGTACATCTCTATGAGTTTCTGGCAAGCTCTTTCTAATCGTTGAATATCTAAATTTTTTTTATTTATTTTATAACACGCTGTCATATGACAATTGGCGCTATTATCAGTTGATTCTTGCTGTTCAGCGAACCAAATTCTTTGCTGTTGAAAAGAAACAGGTAAAATCCGATTATAAAAATTATCATTTTGTTCTATTACTTCAAGGGATATTTTTTGTTCTTCGATATATTCAATTAAGCTAAAAGCAGTTGTTTTTTCACATAACAATATCGGAATAGTAATATTTATCCCTTCATTTTTAAACAAATAGTAACGTAATTCTGTAGCCTTAAGCGAATCCAAACCACGCGCAACTAAAGATTTATCTTGTCCTGCTTTACCTAAATAATGATTGCATATTTGTATTACTTTATTCTCTAAATTCTCTAATTTAGATAAAAAAAGCATTTCCGTGTTGTTATCTATATAAAAGTCATTTAACAGCAAAAAAGTTGTCATTTCTTTTAATTCTAATAAATAATTTTCACTGACTTCGTTGCTATTGAAGGTAATTTTTTTATTCTGTTGTTCTTTTTCTAATCCTGGAGAGAGATTTAAGGATGCATGAATCAAAGAATCTATATCTAATTCTATTACCTTGAGAGTAGGCAATGTTAAAGTAAACTCTTCATGTAATTCGAGTGAATTAAAATCCAAACAAATATTTAATTTTTTAAATAAAAATTTAAGACTATTATGTATCCAAGTATAATTCTCTACTTTATTACATAAATATCTGAAAATTGGATCTTTATTGGTTTGCTCGCTTAAAATATTTAAAAAACTACTAACTGGCTTATTTTTTTCAGATTTTTTAAAATTAAGCTTGATACTGTTTAAACCCCTTTCTTGAGAAAATTGAGCTATGTACTTCAACATCTCATATTCCATCCCTCTACGAAAGACTCTGCAGCTAACAAAAAAACTATTAATAGTTAAACTATTTCGGTCTAAACTACTTATTGCTATAGCCGTAATATCTTCAGTTGTAGAGAATTTATCCTTGATACTGCCAATAAAAATTTCTCTTTCATCATTTTTTACTATCGAGTTTATTTCATTAATTTCTTTGGCTTTAGATTCAGGGAATAAATTAAATTGATTCGTTCTCCCAGATAATTCATTCACTCTTACAATGACCTTCTTATCATCTTCAGTGTCAATAGAATTAATTTTATTAATAATGATAGTTTGACCTAGCTCCGGAGATCTTAAAAATTCCACAGGATCGCAAAATCTTGTCGCTAACGCTGCTTTAATTTCAGTTTGTTTATAGAGGTCAGTTCGCTTTTTGTCTGTTTCAGTTATTTCGGCATGCTCATCTATATCAAAAGCCCAATGATTTTTATATTCTTCCAAATTTCGCGGCATAGTAATACAGAGAACACCTGGAATTTGGCTTACGTCGTAAATTTCTGTGGGATTATCATCGATAAAACGAAAAGCATCGGGAAAAAGATTTAAATCTACTGCAAGCTCTTTAATATTTTTAGATTTAAGTTCCTCATTTATTTTATATGCGGTAATATGATCTATTTTTAAAAACATGTCTGCTTGGCGTTGTTTAAAAACATCTAAAACCGTTTTTTCTTTAGCATTTCTACTGCACAAACAAATAATGATTCCTTTTTCTTGTTGTTTAACTAAATATTTCTGTAATAAAATATTATACTCTTCAAATACTATATTTTTTTTAGCATCATCATCGTCAACTGCAGCCCCTGTCCATAAAGTATTATCACAATCAACCACAATAACTTTACAAGGTTTTTGTTTAATTGCATGTAATTTTCTTGCCAATAAGCAGGCTATAGCTCTATAAAATTTAGGATTATAAGGTGTGTGTGTGTCATCTCCCGTAGGGTTATCAAATTTAATTATTCCATATTTTTCTTCAACATCAACTATGGTCAATGTATGAATTTTATTTTTATTTAATTTTTCTAAGAATAATTTTTCTATACTTTCTAATTGTGAGTTGGGTTGACTTGGACATAAAAAAACTATGAAAGGGGAACCTTTCTCGTGCTTGAGTTTAGTAATTTGCGCTAGAATAATATCTAAATGCTCTGTTAGTTTAGTCTCGTCGATAAACGATTCTGCTTCTATAAAATCAAATAATCTCAATAAAATAGCATAGGATTTTTCTAGATTTGAATTTAAACTTAAAAGATCTCCCATTAAATTTTTATTACTATATTTTATAGTTACAGACTCAGAAGTAAATTTTTCAAGTAAAGTTTGAAGAGGAGATTGAAGAGAATCCGAATTAAATGTAGAAAGAATTAACATTTTTTATTCCATTTTTGTTGTAAGAATTCACACAAGGTAAATTATATTACCATTTTAAACATATGAAAAGTATTTTAAAATAAAAGTTTTTCAGAAATTGAATTTAGAATAATTATTAAATTTTATTATTTAATTTAAATTTTTGATGTTTATATTTAGAATGGATAATAATTTTTTAATTAAAAAATAGTTGGGAAAGAAAATATTTAAGTAACCAATTAGCTAATCTAGTTTATTACTTTAGAGACATTAGAGGCGTCAACCATACTGACCAATTCTCGAATAACCACTGAAAACATCATTAATTTCAATTCACCTGTGCTACGTAAGTCAGCTAAGAATTGCTCCCAGCGCTTAATAAAACCTTGATTGTCTGTCTCCCATTGTTCCAAGCAGATTTCATTATTAACCTGTTTATCAATAACACAGTGTAAAATAACAACCGTCAAATGCCGTTGTTGTGTATCGAGATCATTCAATAAGATCACTCTCGCTAAATTATCCCATAAAGTTTCAATTGTTATCTTCATAATCTGGGATCGCAACCAAGTAAATCCAAATCTTTCACCCACCATGAAATACAGCCCCGCTACATCTTGCAAGGCCAAATTATTTTTCTGCGCCGCATCAATAATGTCTAACAAGGCATATTCATGATCCACATTAGCAATACGCTTAGCTATATCTTCCGATATACCAGCTTCGATAAATCCCTGGATATTTCTTTCCCAGTACTCTCGTTCTTCTCCAACAAGTAAATTGGGTAAATTTTTACTCAGTGTAACTATCGATTGCCTAAATCGATCGACCATCCCTAAAATATCGGTTAATTGATCTTTATAATTATAGATAAACCATCGTGTTGCACGTCTTATTAAGCGATTAAACTGACGCATAATTGCGTAACGAGTGGCCGGTGTAACATCATCACTTAGATTTTCTGCTAACCCAAGCAACTCAGAGAAACCGAACACATGGTGTGCAACAGCATATGCGCGTGCAATAGAGGCAATATCTGCACCAATTTCTGTTTTTAAACGAAAAACAAAGGTAATGCCCATATCATTTACCATGGCATTACTAATCTTGGTTGCGATAATTTCGCGACGTAAACTATGTTGCTGCATAAATTTAGAAAAACGACCGCGCAAGAGTTTTGGAAATGCAGACTCCAAAACACGTTTTAAATAATCTTCTTCTAAAGAATGCATTTCCAGTAATTCCGCTTTTACCCACATTTTGGTATAGGCAAGTAATACTGCAATTTCGGGACTCGTTAATCCTTTACCCAATGCTTTCCTTTCCAATAAAGCCTTCTCATCGGGTAGAAATTCTAAAGAACGATCTAATTTACCGTGCCGCTCTAATTCTTGGATATAACGGCGATGAAATTCTAATTCTTGCTGGGCATGCATCGCCGCTAAACTAATGGTACGTGTTTGACAATAGTTATCGTAAAGAACGAGTTTAGCAATCTCATCGGTCATTTCTGCTAATAACGAATTACGCTGATCAAAAGTCATTTCACCCGCAGCCACCACTGCGTTCAACAAAATCTTACAATTAACCTCATGATCCGAACAATCTACACCCGCCGAATTATCAATAAAGTCGGTATAAATTAATCCGCCATTCAAAGCATACTCAACACGACCTAATTGTGTTAAACCCAGATTACCTCCTTCCGCAACAATACGACAGCGTAATTCTTTGGCATCAATACGTAAATTATCGTTAGTTCTATCACCGACATCTGCATTTCTTTCACTGGATGCCTTAACGTAAGTACCAATACCTCCATTCCATAATAAATCTACATTGGCTTTTAATATGGTACGAATTAATCCGTCTGGTGCAATAGAATCTTGATTGATATCTAATAGTTTCTTAATTTCACTAGACAATACAATAGATTTCTGGGAGCGTAGAAAAACCCCACCACCTTTAGAAATTAAACTGGCGCTATAATCTTTCCAAGTAGAGCGCGGTAAATTAAATAAACGTTTTCGCTCTTGAAAACTTTTTTCCGAATCTGGATTAGGATCGATAAATATATGTATGTGATTAAATGCTGCGACAAGCTTAATATGATGAGAGAGCAGCATCCCATTACCAAAAACATCACCTGACATATCACCAATGCCCACAACGGTAAAATCATCTTTATCAGGATTTAAACCTAATGCTCTACAATGCCTTCTAACAGACTCCCATGCCCCTCGAGCGGTAATCCCCATTTTTTTATGGTCATAACCAACGCTACCACCCGAAGCAAATGCATCTCCTAACCAAAAGTTATATTCCGCCGCGATGGCATTAGCAATATCTGAAAAACTTGCCGTGCCTTTATCCGCAGCAACGACTAAATAAGGATCTTCTTCATCGTATCGCACCACATCTTTAGGATGTATGACAACATTATTTTGTAAATTATCGGTTAAATCCAATAAACCTCGCATAAAAGTTTGATAACAGCGTATTACTTCGTTCATCACTGCTTCACGATCCGTATTTTCTGGTAATTGTTTACAAACAAAGCCCCCTTTGGCACCTGCAGGAACTATCACTGCATTTTTTACCTGCTGAGCTTTCATTAAACCTAATATTTCTGTACGAAAATCTTCTCTTCGATCCGACCAACGAATGCCGCCACGGGCCACCTTCGCAGCCCTTAAATGAACCGCCTCAACACGAGGAGAATACACAAAAATTTCATACATTGGTCTTGGCAATGGTAAATCCATAATTTGACTAGGATTTAACTTAAGTGCTAGCCAAGGTTTAGGTTTATTTTGATGATCGGTTTGATAATAATTAGTTCGCAAAGTAGCCCGAACGACTTCAAATAAGTTTCGCAAAATGCGATCTTCATCTAGGCTAACGACTGCATCCAATGCGGACTGTAAACTTTTTTCTAGACTAGCCGTTACACTTCCGGATTCATCTTGTCGACTCGGATCAAAATAATATTTAAATAATTTAATTAAAATTTTAGCAATACCTGCATTTCGCGATACCACCGTCTCAACATAAGCTTGACTAAATGGCACACCGATTTGACGAAGATATTTCGTATAAGCTCTTAATATAGAAACTTCACGCCAAGTTAATTGGCCAGCCAATATTAAGCGATTAAAGCCATCATTTTCGACTTCGCCAGACCATATCTTGCTAAACGCTTCTTGAAAAATTTCTTTTACCTGTGAAACATCTACGTCGTCAATATGGACGGGTTTTACACCGAAATCATTAATCCAAATACGATGCCCATCCGGTAAGGTAATTTCTTGTGGCCATTCGTCCATAACGCATAGCCCCATATTTTCTAGCACTGGCAAGGCATCAGACAAAATGATGGGCTTGCCTGCCTGAAATAATTTAAATCTTAACGGAACACCCTTTTCATTCGTCGATGGATAAAAATTCATTTCCAAAGGATGTTCTGAAGAGATTCTTTCTAATTGTTCAATATCATGTACGGCTATATTTGCGGAAAATGTATCTCGATATCCGCTAGGAAAAGCATACATATATTTTTGCAATAGGCGCGCGCCTTCTTGTTCACCGTAATATTCAATCAAAGCTTGGCGCAATTCTTCTTTCCAAGAACGGGCAACTTCAGTCAGTTGCGCCTCAATTTTTTTAACATCATAGATTAAATCTTTCTTGGGATCAGTTCGAATTAAAAAATGGATACGTGCTAGATTAGAATCTCCAAATAATGTCGAAAAGCCAATTTCAATACCCGAGAATTCACGCACCAAGATTTTTTCCATCTGGCGTTGTAGTTCAGTATTTAATTGCTCTTTCGGCAAATAAACTAAACAAGAAATAAAGCGCCGATAATTATCTTGTCTAACGAATAGATGGACTGTTCTTTGCTCTTGGATATGTAAAATACCTAAAGCGAGTTGGGTTAACTCTTTGACTGAAGCTTGGAATAAGTCGTCTCGCGGTAAACTAGAGAGAATATCTAATAACGCTTTTCCAGAGTGGCCTTTTAAAGGTAGATTTGAATTTTGTAAAATTAATTGTATCTTACGTCGTATTAATGGGATGCTGCGTGGATCGCTATGATAAACTGTTGAAGTATAAAGGCCAATAAAACGCCTTTCTCCAATTAATTCTCCCTGCTCATTAAAACGTTTAACGCCAATATAATCCGCATAAACGGAACGATGCACTCTGGATTTACTATTAGTTTTAGAAATAACAAGTACTTGGGGGGAGAAAGCTAAACGACGTGCCTCAGGCGGTAATTCAGTTAAAGGTTTCTCCTCTTTGCTTCTGGTTTCATCTCTTAAAACACCTAAACCTGATTTTTTGACCATGCGCAGTGTCTTATGATCTTTACTCAAATCATAATCGCGACTGCCTAAAAAAGTAAAATGATCATTCAACAACCAAGCCAAAAAATCTTTAGACTCCGCAACATCTTCTGGATCATAAGGAGGGGAATTTTGTCCTAGTTCTTTCAAGCAACTTTGCATTCTCGATCGCATTTCTGGCCAGTCGTTTACAACTAAACTAACCTGTTCTAATACCTTTTCCAGTTTTTTAGCTAGTTTATTCAGAGTTTCAGTATTCGCCTCTTTATCAATTTCTAAGTAAATTAAGGCTTCAGTTTGTTTGTCTGCTATTGCGTCATAAGGTAAAACCTCTATTACTTTTCCCTGTTTATCACGGCGTAATTTTATATTACCGAAATGAATATTGAAAAAAATATTAAACCCTTGCCGATTGATCTCCATTCGAGTGGAATCGACTAAGAAAGGCTTATCTTCAGCAACAATTTGAACAATACTATACTTGCTTTCCCAACCCTCTTTTTCAAGACTAGGATTATAAATATGAATCTTTGCTTCGCCAGGCAAACGTCGATAAACCAGACTCCAATGGGCAGCAAGCGCTGCTCCTAAATTTTCTGCGGAGCGGCTTTTTAATGTTTCTAAATCAGTATGAGTATAATATTGCTTGGCAAAAGCAGTAAATAACTTAGATTGTTCTTTTGGAATTTTTTGTAGCGCAAATCTTAAAATCTTATCTATGATCGATTTATAAACACGGTTAGTAAGGTTGTTCATATTGAGCTATAAAGATTGAGTGATAACAAATTCCCCATACAAGTTGGCAAGCTATCCTAAATTCCTACACTCCTGTTTATAACCAATAGACACATTATGAGGGGTCAAGTAAACTAGCTCATTGTAATACGCTCCTTGCAAAAAACCAATGAAAACAATCTAATTTTTATGTCAGCTATTAATAGCGATTCAGCAGAAATCAGAAAATTTACACTTATGGCTGAGCAATGGTGGGATGCTGAAGGCCTATGCAAACCCTTACATGCCATCAACCCCCTACGCTTAGAGTTTATACACGCACAACACGCTTTACAAGGTCAAAAAATAATCGATATCGGTTGTGGCGGAGGAATATTGTCCGAAGCAATGGCTAAACTAGGCGCTCAAGTCACCGGTATTGATAAAAGTAATGACCTTATAACCGTTGCAAAAAAGCATGCTATCGAAAATCAGCTCTCGATAAAATATTTCCTTACTGATGCAGAATCATTCGCTAAAACTCATAGCCAGTCCTTTGATGTCGTATGCTGCATGGAACTATTGGAACATGTTCCTGACCCTTGCTCGCTCATACAGGCCTGTAGCAACCTGGCTAAGCCAGGCGCTAGTATTTTTTTTTCTACTATAAACCGTAATCCACGTGCCTATTTATTCGCAATTATCGGTGCGGAGTATTTATTAAAACTCTTACCTCGAGGAACACATGATTATAGAAAATTTATCCGCCCCTCTGAGTTAGCCACGGCAGCACGGCAAGCTAATTTGATCCTGCAAAAATTCCAAGGCATCGACTACAATCCCCTAAGCCAACATTATGCCTTAGGAAAAGATATCCAAGTCAATTATCTTGCTGCCTTTAGGAAACGGTCTTAAGTCATGCCATATTCAACATTAAAACATGCAAAAATAAATGGAATACTTTTTGACCTCGACGGAACCTTACTAGATACTGCGGCTGACTTAGCGGCTGCTCTCAATCAAATTTTAAAATCACAACACGTAAAACCTTTATCCATAGACGAAGTTCGACCTGCTATATCTTCCGGAGTAGCGGGTTTATTAAATCTAGGATTACGGGTCACAGTAAAAGATCCCACTTTTCCTGTTTTGCGCACCCAATTTCTTGATTATTACCACCAACATATTTGCGTGCATACTCATTTATTTCCAGGCGTAGAAAATTTAATTAATTACTTGCAAGAAGAAAAATGGCCATGGGGCATCGTTACTAATAAATCTGCTCTTTTAACTAAGCATTTAATAAAGAAGTTTCCACTACTTAGTAAAGCTAAATGTATTATTGCCGGAGATACGCTTCAATATAGTAAACCTCATCCTCAGCCTTTATTACATGCCTGCAAATGCATTGCTTGCCTTCCGGAAAACTGTGTCTATGTGGGTGATGCTAAGCGTGATATTGAAGCCGCTAATGCTGCCGGCATGTATAGCTTTATCGCACTTTATGGATATATCAGCGATAAAGAAAATATCAATAGTTGGAATGCAAGCGCAAGTATCGCTTCTCCTCTTGATATTATTAACTATCTAAAACAAACCCAATCAACTATTTAATCCTATTTTTTGATTATATATTATTAAGATTTAAAAGGACTTTCTAATGACAAAGGCGAAGGAGATAATTGAATCCGCTTAACCTCTGGAGAAAAACTTTCACCCAAAACACTGCTCTTTCTCTTTTTTGCTGCACTTAAAACAGGAAAAAAACGCATGAAAGGAAATTCTTTTTCCATTGTTTTTTCATCTAACAACACTTTTAAATGTTTATGAAAATCTTGTTTAGATTTGATTTGCACGCGATCTAACATACAATTATAAATCTCGATGGGTTTGATATCAAAACTTTCTGGCATCTCATTCATTAAAACAAAAAGCGCTGTACTAAAAAACCATTTTATATGCTTAATTTGAACTAAAGGGAGGGTTGAAATTTTTTTAAATTTCTCCAATTCTTTAAAATGATAATCGAAAAGCCCTTTTTCATTATCTTCATCTTCACTAATTTCATCAGATTTTTTATTTTCTTTTTCTGGTTCTGTTAAATTTTCATTATGCTTTTTTTTAGTTTTTTGATCTAAAATAGCTTCTTCATCCTCCTTCTTTAACTCTTCCAAATCTTGCTCTAGTTTAAACAGTAACTCGCTAAATCGATCCTTTGAAACCATAGTTTCTTCATCGGAGCGACCTAATTCTTCGGTGATATTTGTACCATTCGTCATAATTTTTTAAACGTTTTGAAGTAAAAATGAGGCTGTTAATTTTATCATTAAAACTTTGAAAAACGCAGAGGGCTATTTAGGGCTATTTAAAGATGGAAAAGCTATATTAATATAAAAAATCCAATTAAGAATTTTTTGCTATACTTAAACTCCTGATTGTACCGAGTATAGAGATGACTACTAATTTGCTAGAACCTACCTTACGTGTAAAAACCAGACCTAATGATGCCAATAAAACCGGCGATATTTTTGGAGGATGGTTGATGTCACAAATCGATATTGCTGGAGCTATTGCCGCTGCACAGCGTGCGAAGGGAGCCGTTGTTACCGTTGCTGTCAAGGAATTAAAATTCTTACAGCCTTTGTTTATCTATGATATTGCCAGTTTTTATACCAAAGTTTCTGCCGTAGGGAAAACTTCAGTCACCATTGAGGTGGAAGTCTATGCAGAACGTTACCAAGAGGGTGTGAGTTCATCAAAAAAAATTAAGGTTTCAGAAGCAAGTCTAGTGTATGTAGCCGTATCAAAACCCGGAGAAAAACGTTTAATTCCCGTGAAATAAATAAGGAAACATCTAAGCGCCACTGCCTACAGTTATTTCTGCATTAGGTAGCGTTATATTTAATTCTAATATTGAACAGTTTCCCGTTCGTTCCAGTTCAACTTTTACTTGATCTTGATCGATATCAACATACTTAGCAATAACTTCAATCAATTCCTGTTGTAATTTTGGTAAAAAGTCGGAGTTATTCTCTGTTCTACGCTCATGAGAAACAATAATTTGCAAACGCTCTTTAGCAAGCGTCGCCGTATTTTTAGGCTTATTTCTAAAAATATAATTTAACAAGCTCATGTTGCTATCTCCTCACGACCAAAGAGACGACGTAACAAACCTTTCTTCTCTAGTTTAGTAAATTTAAAAGGTATTTCTTCACCTAATAAACGAGAAACAGCATCTGCATAAGCTTGATGTGCATCGCTTTCTCCATTCAACGTCACTGGAACACCTGCATTAGAAGCGCGTAATACTGCTTGCGACTCTGGAATAACACTCAATAAAGGGATAGATAATATATCCAATACATCATCCACACTGAGCATATCACCTCTTTCTACTCGTGTTAATGAATATCGTGTTAGCAGTAAATGTTGTTTAACCGGATCAAGACCTAGTTCAGCTCGTCGAGATTTACTATCTAAGATTCCTAACATTCTATCAGAATCTCTGACCGAGGAAATTTCCGGGTTACTGACAACTATAGCGGTATCAGCAAAATACATTGCTAATGTTGCGCCACGTTCTATTCCGGCGGGTGAATCACAAAGAATATAATCAAAATCTTTTTTGAGTTCTTCTAAAATTTTTTCCACGCCTTCTTTGGTCAAGGCATCTTTGTCACGGGTTTGTGAAGCAGGTAGAATATAAAGATTCTCAAGTCTTTTATCTTTAATTAAGGCTTGTTTAATATTTGCTTCACCGCGAATCACGTTAACAAAATCAAAAACAACCCGCCTCTCGCAGCCCATAATCAGATCGAGATTACGCAAACCAATATCAAAATCAATAACGACTGTTTTAAATCCACGAAATGCAAGGCCTGCCGCCATTGCAGCACTACTTGTCGTTTTACCGACACCACCCTTTCCCGATGTAATAACAATAATTTCAGCCAAGGGTTGCTCCTATTATCAATTTAAAGAATGTTGTCACGATCATTTTCAGCTAAGATTATTTTTTAGATTCGGTTATTGGCATTGCTTAGTAAGTGGTCATCCCTATATATTGATGAACGCACTGTTAAAACACCTATATAGGCTAATATTACTGGATTTCCATAAGAAGTGGAAGTTTTCTTACACAAAAGATTAAAGTTTATTTTTTGTGTAAGAAAAATACAAGACGGGTTTTGGCAAGTACCAAGACCCTATAGCAATCTGTGTCTATAAGCTAGAGGATTGCAAATTGAGCCGCAACACAGACAAAAATTCAAGTACATAGCGTCTATTCATTATTTTTATCTTTTAGTCCCATGTTAAGCACCGACCCACTGCAAGCTGCCTATATTTTACACACCCGACCTTATCGAGACACTAGCTTATTAATAGACGCATTCACCATCTCGCAAGGCAGAATCAACCTAATTGCAAAAGGCGCGCGTGGAGTACGCGGGAAAAAATCACGCTTCAAAGGATCACTACAAGCCTTTGTGCCATTGCTACTTTCTTGGCGCGGAAAAACTGATCTCATGAATTTACTCAATGCAGAACCTAATCCTATTCTTCTTCCTCATTTAACAGGTAAGCTTTTAGTATGCGGTCTTTATCTCAATGAACTATTAATCCGTTTACTTTACCGCTACGATCCTTATCCGCAGTTATTCCAAGCTTATCAAACAGCGCTGTGTAGCTTACCTGACAATCCCGCTCTTGCTTTACGTTTATTTGAAAAAAAATTATTAGCTGAGTTGGGTTATGCCTTATATTTGAATAAAGATAGTTTAACTAATCAAGCTCTTTTACCCCATCAATCTTATCAATTTATTCCGAGTCAAGGTTTGGTTGTTTGCTTAAATAACTCACTACCTAAACAATCCATTTTTTCTGGCGCCTCTCTTTTAGCGATGCATCATGAATCATGGGATACACCCACCCATTTATTAGATGCAAAACGTTTATTTCGTCTTGCTCTAAACTATCTCCTCGAAGGCAAAGCTATTCGTAGTCGTGAGTTATTAGTATAATAAAATAGCTAAATCGAACTCACAAAGATATTTGTTAATTATTGGCAAGAATAAGCTGGTTTTAAGGGATTAAAATATACATTGACGGGCAGAGTGACATCTAATAATATCAGCTTTTAATAAGTTTAAACGACTATTCAAACTATTTACTTAAACATTACACTAGAATAATATCCAACATCTACGGGTTCATATGAAGTTTCACATTCATTGCTTACTATCTATCCTAGCCCTATCGTTTTTAACAAGTTGTGCATCTTCACTATCGCCTAACGTTTACACCACAACTAGCGCCGGGCAAGTCCACCGCGTTGTTAGGGGCGTAGTGAGAAGCAGTCGCGTTGTAAAGGTAACTGGAGACAGTGAACTGGGTGTGGGAGGCATAGCAGGTGGTGCACTGGGTGCTATTGCAGGTTCCGAAATAGGTGGCGGAAGAGGTAGTTTAGCAAGCGGTATCGGCGGCGCCCTATTAGGTGGTCTTGCGGGCAACCAAATACAAAAAGGGCTTTCAACACAAACGGGTGTTGAATATGTCGTTAAACTCAGAAATAATTCTTTAATTTCTGTCGTACAAGCATCGATGCCAACTTTTAATCACGGACAACATGTATTAGTACAATATGGCGCAGGTGGCCGCCCACGCATCATCGCTGACCCTGATTACTAGCATGTCAATAAAATTATTTAATACTGATTTAGATAAGAGAAGCTAAATTTCTTCTCTTTGACTAGGAAAAAAATGTCTCCGAATCAACTCAGTAAACGCAATCTGTTTTCTACCTTTTTACTAGGTTTTTCCTCTGGCTTACCACTCGCATTAACCTCGAGCACACTCCAAGCTTGGTTTACAGTCACCGGTGCCAGTTTGCTAGCTATTGGCAGTTTAGGTTTAATTGGTCAACCTTATATTTATAAATTTCTTTGGGCACCCTTGCTTGATCGTTGGATACCTCCTCTATTAGGACGACGGCGAGGCTGGATCATCGTTATCCAATTAGCTTTGATAGCAGCCATTTCTATCATGGCTCTAGCGAACCCTCAAACCAGTGCTTCGTTATTAATAACAGTTGCTTTTCTAGTTGCTTTTCTTTCAGCTTCACAGGATATTGCTATCGATGCCTATCGAACAGATATTCTCAAACCTAACGAGCGAGGCTTAGGAACCACACTCTATAGCTGGGGATATAGAGCGGCTATGTTGGTTTCTGGCGCAGCAGCACTTGCTTTAGCTGAATATATTGGCTGGCGTAATACGTATCTGCTGATGGCAGGTTTAATAGCTATTGGTCTTTTTGGTGCATGGTTTGGTGAAGAACCTGTTGATGAAGAAGAAAAACATCCCCCTACCTCTCTACGCGCAGCAATTATTGATCCCTTTAAAGAATTTTTAAGCAGAAAATCTGCCTGGCTGATCTTATTGTTTATTGTGTTATACAAATTTGGCGATGCACTCAGCATTTCATTAACTACACCCTTTCTCATTCGCGGCTTAGGTTTTTCTTTAAGTACGGTAGCTTTTGTCAATAAAGGTGTAGGTTTTTTTGCAGCCATGCTAGGCCTTCTGGCGGGCGGTGTCTTAATGGCACGTATTAGTTTATTTCGTGCCTTACTCTATTTTGGTATTTTACAAGCGGTGGCCATTTTAGCTTTACTCCAACTCGCTATCGTAGGGCATAATTACCATTGGTTAGTTTTTGCTATTTCTATAGATAGCTTTTGTAATGCCATGGCGAGTATTGCTTTTGTCGCCTTATTGATGAGCTTATGTAATCATCGTTATACCGCTACACAATTCGCCTTATTTTCAGCTTTAGCAAGCGCAGGACGAGTTTTCGTTGGCCCTTTAGCCGGTCTTATTGTTACTTATTACAGTTGGCCAGTTTTTTTTGTGTTATCTCTTGCCGCTTGTCTGCCTGGATTAGGCTTATTATGGTATTTACGTGACAACTTTAATAACCCTTCTACTACTGTGATCGAGAAAACTGCTTGTAGTAACACAGATTAATTTAATCTAAAACCATAATCGCTCTATTTCTCTAGCACCTCCCAAGCGTAAAACTTACCGCCCCATAGCGCTTCTAGCGAGATAAGATGGGCTAAAATAATCTGTTCATTACGCTATGTAAGAATAATGCCTACTGCCACAGGCGAATCTTTAGTTTGGACAGTGATTTTGTTTGTCATTAAAGTACCCAAAAAATAAGTTAAAATCCTGTAAATTTTGGCATCTATGACTTGAATTTTCTTAGTATGCTCCCCATATAGAGTGATGTTGGTGTGGTAAAGTTAACTTAGTTGTACTCTTTATCAAACATCATTATGATTAGCCCCTGCTGCTGAGGGGTTAATTGATTAATATCCTCATTTTGACAGTAATTCTTAAGGAGAAATCTGCATGAGTGTAGCATTAGAAAAACCTTTAGTTGAACATTTAGTCCCTATGAACGATCGCATTCTTGTCAAACGTGATGAAGAAGAAGAAAAATCCATAGGTGGTATTGTTATTCCAGACACTGCAAAAGAAAAACCAGTTAGAGGTACCGTAGTCGCTGTAGGACATGGTAAACGCTTGAAATCCGGTCAAATTCAGGTTTTAAGCATTAAAGTAGGCGATAAAATATATTTTGGAAAATATAGTGGAACTGAAATCAAACTTGATGGTAAAGAATATCTCATCATGCGTGAAGATGATGTTTTGGCATTAATCAAAGATTAATCACAATTTTAACCCTTATTTTTATTCAGAGGAATTAATAAAATGGCTGCAAAAGTTTTACAATTTGGTGTAGATGCACGTGCTTCTATCCTACGAGGTGTTGATATACTAGCAGAAGCTGTCAAAGTAACTTTAGGCCCTAAAGGTCGAAATGTTATTTTAGACAAAAGTTTCGGTGCTCCTACCATTACAAAAGATGGTGTGTCAGTTGCAAAAGAAATTGAACTCAAAGATAAATTTGAGAATATGGGCGCACAAATGGTCAAAGAAGTGGCTTCTCAAACTTCAGACGAAGCAGGTGATGGTACAACCACTGCTACTGTACTAGCTCAGACTATTTTACGTGAAGGAATGAAAGCCGTTGCGGCGGGTATGAACCCAATGGATCTCAAACGAGGTATTGATACCGCAGTAACTGCGGCAATAGAAGCGCTACAAGCTATTTCGGAACCTTGTGATGACAACCATTCTATTACGCAAGTAGGTACTGTTTCGGCAAATGCTGATAAAGCAATTGGTGAAATTATCGCCAAGGCAATGAGCAAAGTGGGTAAAAAAGGAGTCATTACCGTAGAAGATGGTTCCGGCCTACAAAACGAACTCGATACAGTAGAAGGTATGCAATTTGATCGAGGCTATCTCTCACCCTACTTCATCAACAACCAACAAAGCATGGCTTGCGAATTGGATAATCCTTATATTTTATTAGTGGATAAGAAAATCTCTAATATTCGTGAAATGTTACCTGTACTTGAAAGCGTCGCTAAAGAAGGCCGCTCTTTATTTATTATTGCAGAAGATGTAGAAGGTGAAGCGTTAGCAACCCTAGTCGTTAATACTATTCGTGGTATTGTCAAAGTTTGCGCTGTAAAAGCACCTGGTTTTGGTGACCGTCGTAAAGAAATGCTAAAAGACATCGCCTTTTTAACCAAAGCAAATGTTATGGACGAACAATGTGGTTTGATGCTTGAGAAAGCTTCTATAACCGATTTAGGCTCTGCTAAGCGTGTTGTTGTGAACAAAGACAATACCACTATCATCGACGGTCAAGGTGATAAAAGTATGATCCAATCTCGAATAGATGAGATTGACGCACAAATTAAAATAAGCACGTCTGACTACGACAAAGAAAAGCTACAGGAACGCTCAGCTAAGCTATCCGGTGGTGTCGCTGTCATTAAAGTCGGTGCTGCGACTGAAATGGAAATGAAAGAAAAGAAAGCACGTGTAGAAGATGCACTACATGCAACGCGTGCCGCAGTTGAAGCAGGTACAGTCCCTGGTGGTGGTGTCGCTTTAATTCGTGCGTTAAACGCTTTAAAAAATCTCAAAAGTATTAACCCTGATCAAGCACATGGTATTCGTATTGTTGCTGAAGCAATGCGCTCACCTTTGCGTCAAATTGTTGCTAATGCTGGCGGACTTCCTGACGTGGTTATTGATAAAGTACTGCATAGTGAAGAAAGGAACTACGGCTACAATGCAGCAACCGGTGAATACGGTGACATGATAAAAATGGGTATTTTAGATCCTACTAAAGTAACCCAAACTGCATTACAAAATGCAGCTTCTATTGCTGGCCTCATGATTACTACAGAATGCATGGTTGCTGAAACTCCTAAGAAGGATGAAAGTGCCGGTGCTCCTGGTGGTGATATGGGTGGCATGGGTGGTATGGGCGGAATGGGTGGTATGGGCGGAATGATGTAAATTCCCTTCACCTGTCGTTCAGTTTTATAAAAAACCCCGCTTCTGCGGGGTTTTTCTTTTTCAATGAATTAACTGCTACACTATGAAATGAGTAAAATGATCTCCTACATGAGGAATTATTTTTATGTTTAGTCGTATTTTATTATTTTTAGGCACTAATATTTTAGTTATTGCTACTATTTCTATTGTTACCAATTTATTAGGTCTACATAGTTATCTCACCTCTCACGGAATTAATTATCTATCATTAGCTATTTTTTGCGCTTTGTGGGGTACGGCAGGAGCTTTCATTTCACTTTTTACCTCAAAATTTATTGCTAAAAAAAGCATGAATTTAAAAATTATTGATCCTAATGCGGCTATTGGTGAAGAAAAAAATATCCTTGAAGTTATACATAATTTAGCACGAAAAGCTGGCTTAAAGGTTTTACCTGAAGTGGGCATTTACAATTCACCTGAGCTCAATGCTTTTGCTACAGGCCCCACTAAAAATAATTCTTTAGTGGCTGTTTCTAGTGGTTTACTCCAAAAAATGAACCCCGATGAAATTGAAGCAGTATTAGGACATGAAATCACTCATGTTACTAATGGTGATATGGTTACCATGACACTCATATTAGGTGTAATTAATGCTTTTGCACTTTTTTTATCACGTATTGTCGCTTATGTGATCTCTGTAGGATCTGCTGGACGCAATAATAATGAGGGATCGATAAGCGGACCTGGACCGATGTTTTTTATGCTATCGATGGTATTTGATATTCTATTTACATTCTTAGGCAGTATTTTAGTTGCTGCTTTTTCCAGACATCGGGAATACCGCGCTGATAAAGGCGGCGCTCTATTAGCAGGCCGTGATAAAATGATTGAAGCATTACGTGCATTACAAAAAGCAATGGTGCCTGAAGATACTCGAGCCCCCTCTTTATCAACTTTAAAAATATCACATAAAAGTGGTGGTTTTCGCGCCTTATTTTCAAGCCATCCGCCTTTGGAATTACGCATCGAACGTTTACAACAAGAAAAATAGCCTTTACATTACAGAGGCCTACAAATCACCTTGCTCTCTTGCGTATTGCATCAAACCACCGCGGAAAGGAGCAAATCCTGCACCAAATATAGTTCCAGCATCGATCAAATCGCTATCTGCAACTACTTTTTCTTCCAAACATTTTTTAGCTTCATCTATCATCGGCTGAATTAAACTATCCGCTAAATTCGTTGGTGCTTTATAGTCTTCAGGAATTTTTTCTTTAATAGGTTTACCTTTTTTATAACGATAAAAGCCTTTACCCGTTTTTCGCCCTAGATCCTTATTAGCAACCATTTTTTCTAAACCTTCAGGCACAACGCTTCCTAAAGATTGACTGAGAATCTTAGCGACCGCTAAACAAATATCTAGGCCTACCGTATCAGCTAACTCTAAAGGTCCCATTGGCATACCAAAATCTACAGCTGCCTTATCTATAACCGGCGCAGGAATTCCAGTTTGCAACAACAATACAGATTGCATCAAATAAGGCATTAATAAACGATTGACTAAGAATCCCGGAGAGCTTTTAACAGGTAAAGGCAAGCGATTAATTTGGTGAACGAATGCCAAGCCCCTTTCTATGCTGTCGGGTGCACTAATAGCCGATTGCACCACCTCTATCAAAGGCATTTTGGCTACAGGATTAAAAAAATGTAAACCAATTAAACGTTCTGGACGTTGTAACCCTTGTTGGATATCTTCTAAAATAATACTCGATGTATTGGTTGCCAATAATGTATCTGATTTAATTTGATTCTCTAATTGGCGAAACAAATTTTGTTTTACTATTAAGTCCTCAAATATTGCTTCAATAATAATATCCGCACGGCGTATACCATAACCTGCTAGATCAGGGACTAATCTATCCATTGCAGCTTGGATAGCACGTGGTGACTTTAATCGTTTTCGGAATAATGCGTAAGCTCTTGCCATAGCCGGAGCAATATATTTCGCTTCTCTATCCTGTAAAGTTACCTGCAATCCTTGCAAAGCACACCAAGCAGCAATATCTCCTCCCATTGTTCCTGCGCCTATGACATGAACCTGTTTGAAAGATGTAGTATCTTTTTTTCCTAATTTCTTTAAGCGCTCTTTTAAAAAAAAGACTCTAATTAAATGATTCGCTGTAGGAGTCAACGCTAACTCACTTAAAGAGACTGCTTCATGTAAAAATGCTTGTTTATTGACACCGTATTTCTGCCAAAGATGAAGTGCAGCGTAAGGCGCAGGGTAATGTTTAGGATTAACTTTGATACTTAAACGACGTTGCACAATTTTGCTTATAATATTTCTCATCCAATGATAATTAGTTATTTTCTTCCAATTTAATGCAAAAAAATGATTCTTTTTTTTACTTTTTACTGAAACGTAATAGGAAGCCGCTCGTTCAGCTTGTCGTAATGGAACAGCATTATTGATTAAACCTAATTTAGCTGCCACATAAGGAGAAATTGTTTTTCCCGTTAAAATTAATTCTAATGCAGAAGGTCCCCCTAATAAGCGTGGCAAACGTACTGTCCCTCCCCAACCTGGATGAATTCCGAGTAGCACTTCAGGCAAACCTAAACGTGTTTTATTGTCATTTATAGCAATGCGATAATCGCAAGCTAAAGCAAGTTCTAAGCCTCCTCCTAAACATAACCCATTAATTAAGGCTACTGTAGGGATATTAAGTACCGCTAATGCATCAAACACCTTTTGTCCTTGCCGAATAAACGCAAAAATCTCTTCTTTGGTTTTTAATTGGCTAATTGTTTGAATATCGGCACCTACAATAAAACCATTTGGTTTAGCCGATATAATGATCAACCCTCGCACTGATTCATTATGAGTTATATCTTTAATGATCGAACTTAATTCCGTTAATACGTTTTTATCTAAGTTATTGCTAGAGCTATTTTTTTTATCGAAATACAGCCAAAGAACATGCTCTTTTTGCTGCAATCGCCAATTTAAATAGCTTACTTCCATTAGAATACTCCCGTTTTAGCTTTATCGATATTTTCAAGTAACAGTGCACCACCTTGCCCACCACCAATACAAAGTGTTGCCACACCAAAATGTGCTTGTTTTCTTTTTAAAATATGTGCCAAATGTAAAACTAGTCGTGCACCACTAGCCCCCACGGGATGACCCATAGCAACGGCTCCGCCGTCTATATTAAGTTTTGCTTGATCTACTTTGCCTAAAGCTTCAGTTAAACCCAGTTGTTTTTTACAATATTGAGTATCTTGCCAGGCAGCCAAACAAGCTAAAACCTGACCTGCAAATGCTTCATTAATTTCCCAAAAATCGATATTTTCAAAAGTGAGTGCTTGTTTTTTTAAAAGTGTTGCTACAGCATGTACAGGGCCTAAACCCATTTCACTCGGATCGACACCTGCCCATGCCACATCAACAATGCGCGCTAAAATTGGCAATTGATATTTCTTTACTGCCTCTTCACTCGCCAAAATTAAAAAAGCGGCACCATCAGTAACTTGAGAACTATTTCCAGCTGTTACTAATCCAAAAGGCTTGTCAAAAAAAGGAGGCAGTGATGCTAATTTTTCTAGATTCGTATCACGGCGCAAACCATTATCAAAAGAATAATAAAGACTTTGTTTATCATAAATCGGATTGATTTCATCTTTAAAAATTTCAGCATCTTGCGCCGCTGCTAAGCGTTGGTGGCTTTGTAAAGCAAATTTATCCATTTCTTCACGAGTAATCCCAAAACGATGTGCAATAACCTCAGCAGTTTGCCCCATGGATAAACCCACAATAGGATCCATTAAACCATGTAATAAGGCTATAACTGGATTTAAATATTTTAATTTAAATTGAGTGAGTAGCTTTAAACGAGCTAAAAAAGATGTGGCTAAATTCCATTCAGCAAACCAAGCGGTCATTTCTCGGCTCAGTAGTAGAGGAGCTTGACTCATCGCCTCTGTACCACCTGCTAATACTAAATCGTACCTCCCACAAGCGATATCTAAAGCTGCACTATCTAAAGCTTGCATACCTGAAGCACAATTCCGCTGTACTGTATAAGCAGGTACGGCTTTACCACAATTCAAGCGTAATGCAATGACACGACTAATATTAGTCTCATCCGAGCTTGGTATAACACAACCAGTAACTACTTCATCCAGTTGATCAGGTGTAAATGTTTGACGTGCTAATAAATATCTTCCTGCTTGTACCGCTAAATCAGAAGCCGAAAAATTTCCAGGGCCTCTCCGTACTTTCAACCAGGGTGTACGCATGCCATCCACAATATAAACTGATCGTGCAAAATTTGATCGATCTAGTGCTTGCATAAACATTTTCCTAAAGCATTTTTTAAGTAGTTAAGCTTAGTTTTATTTTAATATACCGAGTGTAATCGAATGTGCAAGTAAGCTAATCATTTATGCCTTCAAAAAAATAGCGATTAAAAAGCATCCACTTGCATAGCATCTTGCTGAAATTTTTTAGCTACTCGAAATTGTTCTACTTCCGCATGAGTGAGAATTTTTTGTTTTAAAGCATTTTCTAACTGTAGGTCACTATCTAATTTTCGATTAAATCGACCTTTTTTTAATTTTTCACGGATTGCCTGCGTCTTACTAAATTCATTAAAAGCAATTTCCATACGTCCTGTTGGATCTTCTGGTTTTTTTCCTAAATAACAATCTTGAGTCATACGATCGCGAAATGTACTCGTTTGTGTCATCACAGAAACTAACTGCATATCTTGTTTGTCAGTAGGTAATTGATAAGGTCGCCCTAAAGGAAAAATAATAAACTTTAATAGTTTAGCTAGAAACGGTTTAGGGAAATTATTAAAAAATTTATCAAATGAATACTGAGCATGATAAAGACAATAATCTAATCCCCAACTCGCATAAACATCGTCTTCTTTTGATAGTGGATATTCTTGTACATAACGCATGACACTAGATGCGATATAAAGATAACTTAACACATCACCCAAGCGCGCCGATAAACGTTCTTTACGTTTTAAATTTCCACCCAAAATTATTAAGGTGAAATCAGTCACTAACGCTAAAGCTGTTGATAAACGTGAAACTTGTCGATAATAATAACCGAGTTTTTTTATAGGTGTCTGCACAAAAAATCGACCTAAGCCGAAAGCAAATAAAAATGTTTTTAATAAATTTTTTATATTATAAAAAACATGATGAATTAATAACTTATCTAAACTAGCAATATCTTTTTTTTCTATCGCTTGCATTTCATCTCTTAAATAAGGATGACAACGTATTGCCCCTTGTCCAAATAAAATAAGATTTCGAGTTAAAATATTCGCACCTTCCACCGTAATCGATATCGGTATTGCAATATATCCTTGTGCTAAATAGTTACGAGGCCCCATTTGGATAGCCCTCCCACCATGAATATCCATTGCATCATTAATAATGATGCGTGCAAATTCAGTCATGTGATATTTTGCTATTGATGATGCTAATGCGGGCTTTAACGAAGCGTCAACTGCAGTCACCGTAAATCGACGTGCCGCTTCAATTAAATAAGTTAACCCTGCTATTCTCGCTAAAGCCGCAGCGACTCCCTCAAAATGAGCAATCGATAAATGAAATTGTTCTCTTAATACACTATAAGCCCCTGTCATGCGATAAGCTAACTGGGCCTGTGCAGCACTGACGGCCGGCAATGAAATACCACGACCTATGGATAAACATTCCATTAACATCCGCCAACCTTGACCCAGCATTTTCTCGCCACCAATAACAAAACTAATGGGAATAAAAACATCTTTACCTACTATAGGGCCATTCATAAAGGCTAAACCCATGGGCGAATGGCGTTTACCTATTTCTATCCCCATTAATGAGGAAGGCACTAAAGCAAGCGTAATCCCTATTTGTTTTTTTTCTCCCAGCAATTGATCGGGATCCATTAGTTTAAAAGCAACACCTATAACCGTAGCGATAGGCGATAAAGTAATGTAGCGTTTATTAAAATTGAGCCGTATACCTAGCATTTCTTTACCTTGATAGATTCCTTTACAGACTATCCCTTTATCTTTAAGTGCTGCTGCATCACTACCCGCATCCACCGAAGTTAATGCAAAACAAGGAATTTCTTCTCCTTTAGCAAGCCTAGGCAAGTAATAATCTTTTTGATCTTCTGTTCCATAATGAAGTAATAATTCAGCAGGTCCGAGAGAATTGGGGACGAGTGTATTAACAGCCGCACTAACCGATCGAGTAGCTATCTTTAATACTACTGAAGAGTGTGCTAATGCAGAAAAACCTAATCCTCCATATTTTTTCGGAATGACCATACCAAAAAATTTTTGTTTTTTTAAAAATTCCCAAACAGAAAATGGTAAATCATGCTCCACTGTTAAAATATTAAAATCATCAAGCATGCTACAAAGTATTTCTGTTTGATTATGGATAAAAGCTTGTTCATCATTGCTTAGCTTGGATAAAGGAATATCATGCAAAGCTATCCAATTTGGATGCCCACGAAACAAATCTTTTTCCCACCACATATCACCTGCTTCTAGAACAATTTTTTCTGTTGCGCTAATGGGAGGAAGAATCGTGTTTAAGTAAGCTAGAAAAGGTTTTACTAGGAAAGCTTGTCTCAATGAGCGTAAGCTAAGGACTATTATTATCAAGGCAAAGATAAAAAAAATTATGCTAATCATTAGCCACATAGTTACCCCTTAATTTAGGTAGCAAACTTAGAGGGTATCTTCAATTGCATGATGCTGTCTAAAAAACCTGTTTTTCTGCGTCTCGTTACTCACATACTGCATGTATGCTCCGTTACGCTACTCTCAAAAAACAGCGCTTTTCGTCTCAGCCTAACAGAATTGAAAACACCCACTTACTTGATAACTTTAAGATAAACTGTTTAATTCTCGCCAAGAGCTACGTCCAGTTTTTGTTAATGCTAGGTCTCCCGACTGACAAAGGTTTTTTGTTTTAATTGCGTACGTAGTTTGTAAACTCAACGCACCTGAGGTAGTTTGTTTTGCCTGCACAATAACGTCATAAATATAAGCTTGACTTTGGTTAATACAATAGGACGTTCTATGTCGTCTAAGCTCTGAGCTAATTTGAAAACCTGCATAATTAAAGCGCTTATGCAGCGCGAAAATAGGTGTTGAACGACTTTTTAGCCAACTTTCGGTCAATTTTAATCCTGCTTCTGCCGCCTGGAACTGCTGTGAAGCAATAAGCAGATTTCGACTTATACCTAATTCTAAATAAGAATGACTTAATATAGATACCGTCATTAACGACGTGATAAAAAGAAAAAATAATACTGTCACTAATATAAATCCTTGTTGCTTAGTACTTTTATTAACATCGAATAGTAAAATTTTATATCCCTTAGCTTCTCAAGTGAAATCCAAACCAACTTAATTATCGTTTAATCGTTCACGTAGACCTATTATTTGCTTCCATTCCTTTTCGAGCTGTTTACCATCTGTTAATAATAGTCTAATTTCTACACTACGTGCATCTGCCCAATGTTTTACCTCATTTGCATTTCTGTAATACAACGTTCCATCACTATTTTGCATGCCTAATCGTATTGTCATTCTTTTTATCCCTTCTATTAATTCTATGGGTTTGTAAAAAGATTGATTTAAATTACGCCGATATAAAGCATAAATTTTCTGTCCAGTTTCACTCTTACGTCCTGTATCGGCAATATAATAAATAATTTTATTAAAAACCCCAATTTCACTATCTACTTGGTAGCTATACGCCAGATGAATATTACTCCAATGAATAAATTCTGCATGTTGACAATCGCTGATGAGTAAAACATCTTTAGGTTGAAAAACCACCCTATGTGCCAAAACAATATGACTAGATTTAGCTTCCTTTACTGGAAAGGTATTAGGATCCAGAAATTGAATTAAAATAGCATCACTGTCCTTTTGATACCGCGCGAGGTTAGGTAAGACTAACTTTGCTGTAGTATATCCTTTATGCCAAACAACTAAGCTAGTATCGGCTGTTAAATGGATATTTATTAATGGTAGATTATCGATTAAACGGACACAACCAATAAAACCGGCCATACGAATGTCATGACTAAGTAAGTGAAACGCCATTCGTGCTTTGGTTGAGATAGTATTTAAACCCTGGGTTAAATGATAAATATTTTTATTATGAATAAAAATATTTATCATTCCCATACTGAGAAATAAAGATAAACTTATTGCTACCATTAATTCAAGCAAGCTATACCCTTGCTCTATCCTATTCATGCACTGAATAATAAATCGAGAGACAATGGAAATTTAGAAAAACTAGAGAACCATTGAATTTTGCTTTGATAGTTAGATAAATTACATTTTGAAATCAGTCCCATTCCTTTTGGAAAATTTTCTTGGATCTCATTTTTCCATAGTGTTAATACTGGCTGGAAACAAAATCGCCGAGATCGACAAATTTTAAAACCCTCAGCCAATTCTATATTCTTTAAATTAGCCAAATTGATTAAGTAAGCATGTTCGGCAGCCTGTAAAGCCAATAATTGAGCTTGAGCAAAACCTATTAGGCTAATACTTAATATTGTCGCAGCAACCATTACTTCGATTAAGCTAAATCCTTGCTGAGATCTTAATAGCACAGAGTTTTTCATTTCTACTCTAACTTGGCATTTCCTTTTAAATTATTATATTAATAATAAAATAATTATGCAATAAGTAATTGTTAAGCCCTCATCTAAAAAAGGAAAGAGACTATTTTGTAGTTCACCCTATCCTAATTAATTCTGTAATGGGGGTTAAAACAAATCATAAGAAGAACATTTACTTCTTGTTATTTTTGCACCGATTCAATAAAAATTGAACTATTAAAGTCACTGGTCGACCCGTCGCCGTTTTTTCTGGCCCACTTTTCCAAGCTGTTCCAGCAATATCTAAATGTGCCCAGTGTAATTTTTTAGTAAATCGAGATAAAAAACAAGCTGCAGTAATACTCTTGCCACCACCCACACCCACATTAGAAATATCTGCTATATTGCTGTCGATTTGTTGTTGGTAGTCATCCCATAAAGGTAACGACCATACTCTATCTTGACTTTGCTGGCCTGCTTTTTCGATTTCCAGAGCAAGTTCCATATTATTACTCATCATACCTGTCGCTACTGCACCTAATGCGACAATAATCGCACCCGTCAATGTAGCCATATCAATAACGACATCCGGATTAAAACGTTCACTATAAGTTAAGGCATCCGCCAAAATTAGACGGCCTTCTGCATCCGTGTTAATAACCTCTACGCTAAGTCCTGATAATGTTTTTATCACATCTCCAGGTTTCACTGCAGTACCACTGGGTAAATTTTCAGTTAATGGCATTATACCCACCACATGAATAGGTAACTTAAGTTGAGCAATGGTTTTTAATATCCCCATGACGCTAGCGGCACCCGACATATCATATTTCATTTCTTCCATACCAACAGCAGGCTTTAAGCAAATTCCACCCGAATCAAAAGTGACCCCTTTACCGACTAATACAACCGGCTTTTGCTCTGAGGCTCCAAGATATTCTAAAGTAATAAACTGGACAGGTTCTTGTGAACCCTGCGCAACGGCTAATAACCCCCCCATACCTTCTTTTTTTATCGCCACTTCATCTAATATGTTTATCGTAAGTCCTGCATCATTTGCCAATTTTTTGGCTTGCTCAGCCATAATATGGGGTGTACATAAATTAGCGGGTAGATTGGCTAGATCTTTAGTTAATTTTATTCCCTGCGTAATTGCTGAAGCCTGTTTTATTGTTTCTGAAACATTCACCCGTTCTGCAGAATTTGGAAGATTAAAAATAAATCGCTTAGGTGGAGAGATTTTATTTTTCTTATCTGTTTTTAATTCGTCAAAGCAATAAAAACAATCTTCAATAAGCTCGATACTTTGGCGGATTTGTCTATCAAGATCACACGCTTTAATGGAAATATCAGTTAAAAAACTTGTTATTTCATCAATTTGCATAGACTTAAGTATACATGCCATGCAACTGATCACTTTACGAAAATCTGCTAGGGACAAATCGGATTCTTTTCCAGAATAAACCAGAAGTACTCGAGGTGCAGAAATTCCAGGGACATTATAAAGCATGAGGCTTTTACCACACTCTTCTATTAAATCACCTTTTTCTAAAATTTTTTGGATATAGCCCTGGCTATGGTTATCTAATAACTGGGCAGATCGAGAAAGTCGCTTATCTTGAAAAATACTGACGATTAAACAATCACTCTTTTGTTTAATGAGATCCAATGAGTTGATAGAATATTGCATAGCCACCTCAAATTATTTTATTAATAGACCAGTTTACCTAAATTACACTTATTTGCTAGATTCAATATCTTCTTTATGAAATAATTTAAATTCTTCTACCTTTAACCTACAAAATGATTCTTTTTCGTTATTTAACTCGAGAGTTACTGGCTAGCCTTTCTCTCATTACTAGCCTTTTATTCCTTATTTTAATGAGCAATGAATTTGTTCATTATCTTAATCAAGTAGCCGGCGGAAAATTTGCGGCAAGTATCTTATGGAAGCTGATAATTTTGGAGTCTCCTCGATTTTTAGCAATACTTCTTCCTTTTAGCCTATTTCTTTCCATACTGTTCACCTATGGTCGCCTTTATGCCGATTATGAGATGACTGTGCTGAATGCCTGTGGGTTTAGTTTGGGCCAATTAACTCGCTTAAGCTTACCCTTTATTTTCTTACTAACTTTTATGGTCGCTGGTTTAAATCTTTGGCTAAACCCGTTTTTATTAAGTTATCGAAATAAATTGCTGACTCAAACTGGGACAGCCGTAGAATTACAGACCGTGCAACCCGGCAGTTTTCAACAAACTAATGGAGGTCATCGCATCATTTATGTGGAAAGTGTCTCCGCTGATCACAAATCAGTAAAAAACATTTTCCTAGCACAAACAAATTCACAAAAATTATCTTCAGAGATAACACCTTGGACTATAATTAGTGCTAATAGCGGTTATCAAATGATCACTCCTATCACCAAAGAACCTTTTTTTGTCGCGGTAAATGGAAAACGGTACCAAGGAATACCTGGCCAAACAGAATATTATATTACGCAGTTTCTAAAATACGGAATACGTATCGACTTAAAAACTACCGCAGCTAATAAACAACAAGATGATGCCTTGTCGAGTATTACTTTATGGAATGCGAGTCAAGCTCATAAAGCCAGCTATTTTTCTGAACTACAATGGCGACTTTCAGCCCCTATTTCAATTTTACTTCTCGCTTTATTAGCGATACCACTAAGCCGAGTTAACCCAAGACAAGGAAAATATCTTCATATATTACCCGCTATAGTCATTTATATTATGTACCTTAATTTATTACTGGTAGGGCGTAATTGGATAGAAAATGGAGATATTTCTTATGATTGGGGTCTTTGGTGGATACATGGTCTGCTCATTCTTACCATAATATTTGCCTGGTGTTATGCTTTGGGATGGAATAGGGTCAGATATCACTTATTCCGTTTATTTAAGCTAAGACAATGAAAATCATCGATCGCTATTTAGGCAGAACCATTATCAGTACCACCCTTTCTGTACTTGGGATATTGTTAATCCTGTTTTCGCTTATTAAATTAATTGCTGAAACACGTGATATTGGATATGGCCACTATACTTTAGCCAGTGCTTTTTATTATGTATTACTCACTCTACCATCCCAATTTTACAGCTTTTTCCCAGTAGCTATTTTGCTGGGTAGTATTCTTGGTTTAAGCGTTTTAGCAAAGCATAGTGAGTTAATGATATTACATTCCAGTGGCGTTTCTCTTTATCAAATGGCTTGGAGTTTAATTAAAGCGACTTTGCTGATGGTTTTCCTAACGGTTTTGATTGGGGAAGGTTTAGCGCCACGCGCTGCTCGGCTAGCAGAAAATCATAAATCCTTTCTTACCACAAATGGACAAACCCTAATGACCCAACAAGGGGCTGTTTGGATTCGAGATGGACATAATTATATATATATTCAATCAATTTTGGATCCAACTCATTTAAATAAAGTGAGCCGTTACCAATTTGATGATAATAATAATCTACTGAAAGCAAGCTTTGCCAAGCAGGTTAATTATGAAAAAAATGAATGGCATGCCTATGATATTGCAACCAGTCTCATTAGCCTAAAAAAAATTAAAGCCAGACATATTGCACATGAAATTTGGCCATTTTCTTTTAGTCCAAAACTTTTAAATATCTCTATTATTCAACCACAAGAAATGTCTTTAAGACAACTTAATGATTATATTCGTTATCGTAAAAAAAATCTTCTAAATACTAGTCAATATTCTTTAGCTTTTTGGCAACGTATACTACAGCCTGCTGCCATATGGGTTATGCTTTGTTTGGCTATTCCTTTTACTTTTAAACATTTAAGAACTTTAGCGACCAGTTTGAGGACTATTGCAGGAATTGCAGTAGGATTTGGTTTCTATCTCTTAAATAATTTTTTTGGTCCATTCGCTATTGTCTATCAATGGCCGCCCTTTTTAGCGGCACTACTTCCTATACTCATTTTTATGTTCATCGCTATTATATTAATGCGTTGGGCAAAATAAGCTCGAGGTGATTATGTCAACAATATTCCGCATTGCCGTTGCACAATTAAATTTCTTAGTGGGTGATATTAAAGGAAATACACAAATAATTTTAGATAGTATACAAAAAGCCAAGCAAGTTTCAGCTGATCTGTTGATTTTTCCTGAGCTCGCATTAAGTGGTTATCCTTCTGAAGATTTACTATTACGTGAAGATTTTAAAAATCAAATCCAACACGCTTTAAAAATTATTCAAAAAAAATCAATAGATATCGCTATTTTATTAGGTCATCCCGATTTTAGTTCTAAAGGAATTTATAATGCAGCAAGCCTAATTGAAAATAAAAAAATTGTTAGTACCTACCACAAACAATGTTTACCCAACTACGGTGTCTTTGATGAATATCGTTATTTCATACCTGGAAATGCAGGTGGTTTATTCACAATAAAAGGTTTACATATAGGTATTTTAATTTGTGAAGATCTATGGTATAGCCAACCTGCTTCAATACTCAAAGAAAATGGTGCACAATTATTAATATGCATCAACGCTTCTCCTTTTGATTATATAAAAGCCAAGCAACGTTTAAAAGTAACCACCGACCGTATAAAAGAAACAAACTTGCCTATACTTTATGTGCATGGGATAGGCGGACAAGACGATTTAATATTTGATGGTGGTTCTCAAGCACTTGATGCTAAGGGACATCTTGTCGCCGAAGCCGGTTTTTTTAAAGAAACCTTATGGTTAGTCGATCTCAAAATTAATTCATTGGCTCAATTTGTACCACAAACTCTTTTATCCCAACCATTAACGAATGAAATTATCTATAAAGCCTTAATCCTTGGAGTGCGTGATTATGTTAATAAGAATCATTTTCCGGGGGTTTTAATCGGTCTTTCCGGTGGTATCGATTCTGCTTTAGTATTAGCTATTGCAGTGGATGCTTTAGGAAAAGATCGTGTTCACGCCGTATTTTTACCCTCTCGTTACACATCTAAACTAAGTCAACATATTGTACAAGCCCTTGTTAATAAATTAGGCGTGCATGTTAATACATTATCCATTGAACCGAGTTTTTCAGCTTTTTTAACTACATTAAATTTAGATCCGAAACATCCTCCTGTAGGACTTGCCATTGAAAATATCCAAGCACGTTGTCGTGCTATAATACTGATGGCTCTATCTAATCAACAGGGACACCTCCTATTAAATTGTACGAATAAAAGTGAGCTAGCAGTCGGTTATGGTACTTTATATGGAGATATGGTCGGCGGATTTTCAGTCCTTAAGGATGTATCTAAAACTCGCGTTTATCAACTGGCTACTTATCGTAATAGTGAGCATATTTTTCCTAGCTCATTAATGACACGCCCACCCTCTGCTGAGCTCTTCGAAAATCAAAAAGATGAAGACACTCTACCCCCCTATGATCAACTTGATCCTATTTTGGAACTCTATGTCGAGCAAGATAAAAGTATAGATGACATTGTTAAAGCAGGATTCACTAGAGAAGTAGCACAAAAAGTTATCAATTTAGTTAACAAGAATGAATATAAACGCCGACAATTAGCATTGGGGCCGCGCATCACGCCACGAGCTTTTGGTAGAGAACGTCGCTATCCGATTACTTCGGGATTTTTATCTAGCTAAAGTTGATGTGAATATTCAAACACTTAAATATTCACATAATCTGCATCCGGGTAATTGAGCCTAAACACCGCTAAACTCTGGCTCGCTAATCCTTCTAAACCCAAAATACGATAAGACTTAATCATAATAATTAAAGCTTTTTTAACTTCTGGCGCCCCCTGATAACGTTGTATAATCTCATTGGCACGATTTGCTGCAGCGACGTAGGCTTTTCTATGGAAGTAATAATCAGCAATATGTAATTCATAACTTGCAAATAAATTGCGCAAGTAAATCATGCGCTGACGGGCATCAGGAACATATCGACTATCTGGAAAAAGACGAATCAACTCAGCAAACTCTTGATATCCTAAACGCATAGTACCTGGATCTCGCAAAGAAAGATCAATAGGCACATAACGTAAATACCAACCTCTATCTTGATCCATATCCGCCATAGCTTGCATATAGTATGCATAGTCAATATGTTGGCTATGGGGGTATAAATGAATAAAACGTTCTGCTGCGGCTTTCGCTGAGGGTGCATCACCATCTTTATAATATGCATATATCAATTCTAGTTGAGCTTTTTCGGCGTAACGATTAAAAGGATATAATACATCTAATGCTTCATAAGATTTAATCGCTTGACTAAAATTCCGATCGAGTAATGATTCTTTTGCATTTTGATAGATTTGATTAACGGTTTGTCCTTTAAAAGCGATAAATGGATCGTTAGAGTGGCTGGCGCATGCGCTCAGCATAGCCAATATAAAACTCACTAAAATAAATTTAAATATTTTCACAATACTTTTCAATAAAGCTGTGCTTTATTCCCTTTTTTAAAGTGAAGGAAGGAATAAGCGAAATAACTTTCTATTCTTTTATCCAACATCCAAAAAAGTCAAATTAATTTATTATTATTAATTTGACTAAGAATTCTACATTTTATCTTTTTTACGGAAAATCTCATTTAGCTTAAATTTTTCTGCCAAAATAGGGATCCCACACCAACCTATGATGGCTTCTATAATAAGAATAACCCCTACTAAAAATGCAAATAATTTGCCTAGACCCAATAACACACCAATCAGCAAAACGATACCAATCACTAAACGTGAAAGGCGTTCGTTAGATTCAAGATTGCTTGCTACATTGAACATAGATAGTATCCTCTATTAAGTCATAATAAAAAGGCATCGCTCCCGTCAGCATTATAGCGATATTCTATGAAAAACACAGCTCAAGTAATAAATTGCCAAGCAATTGTCCCCGAACATTTAGCAGAAAAGCGTCTCGACCAAATTTTGAGTCAGTTATTTCCTGCTTATTCTCGTACACGTTTACAACAATGGATTCGTTGTCAACAAGTTTGGGTTGATGGTGAACTCAAACGACCACGGGATAAAATAAAAGCGGGTGCTAAAATTACTATTTTGGCTAGCTTAAATGAGGAGGTCAGTTGGGATGCGGAAGAGCTCCCATTGGATATTATCTATGAAGATGAGGCGATACTCGTAGTGAATAAGCCTGCGGGCTTAGTTGTCCACCCTGCGGTAGGAAATACTCATAAAACACTTGTTAATGCTTTATTGCATTATTTACCTGAACTCAAAAAACTTCCCCGAGCAGGAATCATACATCGCCTAGATAAAGACACCTCTGGTCTATTAATCATTCCAAAAATTTTAAATGCCTACGATAAATTGGTCAAACAACTACAAGCACGAACTATGAAACGTGAATATATCGCTGTTATTCAAGGTCTGTTAATCGCTGGAGGAACTATAAATGCACCTATTGGTCGCCATCCAAGATTAAGAAAAAAAATGGCCGTTACTGAGTTGTTGAGCGGAAAACCAGCGGTCTCTCATTATCGAGTCATGGAGCGTTTTAATCATCACACACTTATTAAAGTAAAATTAGAAACCGGCCGTACTCATCAAATTCGTGTGCATATGGCACACATTCATCATCCTTTGGTAGGTGATAAAACCTATGCGGGTCGTTTTCACTTACCAAAAAAAGCCAGTGAATTACTGATAAATTGCTTACATCAGTTTCCTCGCCAAGCTTTACATGCGCAATGTTTAGGTATTATACATCCTATTACCTTACAACCCATGGAATGGCAAAGTCCTTTACCTGAAGATATGAAGCAATTAATTAACTGTCTACGAGAAGATAAATTCAATGCTTGATCTAATCATTCCTGATTGGCCCGCTCCAAGCTGGATCAAAGCCTACACTACCACTCGACTAGGCGGTGTTAGCCAAAGCCCCTATGTTAGTTTAAATATTGCCATGCATGTAGGTGACAATTTAGATGATGTCACTAAAAATCGCCAATTACTACAAAAGTACTTATATCTAAAAAAATCCATTATCTGGTTAGAACAAATACATGGGAACACTGCTATTTCAGCTGATGATCCCATCGATAGTCTTGCAGCTGATGCTATTTATTCAAGAACAGGACAAACGGTTTGCGCCGTACAAACCGCCGACTGCTTACCTCTATTGGTTTGTAGTTCCAACAGTTATTGTGTCGCAGCCATTCACGCAGGCTGGAAAGGCTTAAGTAGTGGTATTATCGAAAATACTATCCGTGCATTAGGTTTACCACCCAGAGAGATATTAGTTTGGTTAGGACCTGCTATCGGCCCTCAAGCTTTTACAGTCGGAGAAGAAGTTTTTCAGTCTTTCATAGACAAAGATCAGGCTGCTGAAACAGCTTTTCAGCCTATAAAGAACAAAAGATGGCAAGCCAATCTATATAAATTGGCCCAACAACGTTTGCTCAAACTAGGAATTACCTCCATCTATGGAGGTAATTTCTGTACTTATTCCGACAAGCTTCGTTTTTTTTCTTATCGCAGAGACCAAATAACAGGGCGTATGCTAAGCCTCATTTGGATAAACTTACCTTAACCTCAAAGTGTGTTAATTTTTCTTTCTCTAAAATAAAGGGTATTTATACGTTATCTAGTTTAATTTTACTCTTCGAAAAAGAATTATTTCGTAGGCACGGGCGATTTAGACATAGGATTTTCTATAGAGTTTTCTGTTACCGTTGCTTTTGACAAACTTTTCAAGAAAAAATTTAAATTTTTCCCTACGTTATCTTGATTTCCTGTTAAGCCTTGGTTCATATCTGATAAAGACTTTTCACTATTATCAAAAGGAGTTGAAGTTAATGTGGTTGATCCTAATTCTTTCGTTTTTTGCCAATACAAAGCTTTTTTCGCCAGCCCTAATGGAGTTGAATTTCTTGTACAATAAGTAGCATATATCCCTGTAACTTTTCGAATCATTTCATAGCCTTCTAAAAAAAATTAATTCAATAAAAATATCCGTAAGTAATTATATCAACTATTTATTTTTTTTCAAAAAAATAAATTTAATAGAAAATATTTTAAATATTTTTAGATAAAACAGGGTGACTTGGAAATATTTTAACAGTTTTAATCATATTATCTTTAATCAAAATAACTTCCATCGTTTTATTTTCAAACTGAAAGATAGTCCCTACTTTGGGAATCACTTCAAGTGTCTCAATAATTAATCCGCTTAAAGTTTTAGGGCCTCGTAATGGTAGATTTAAATTTAATTGACGATTTAAATCGCGCAATGCAATTCCTCCGTCTATCAAATAACTTCCATCTGCTTGTAATGAAACGGCACGGCGCATTAATGCCATATCAGTGGTAAATTCACCAACAATTTCTTCTAGTATGTCTTCTAAGGTAATCAGTCCCTGAATTTCACCATATTCATTGACAACCAAACCAATACGATGCTTCTCACGACGAAAATTTAACAATTGACTATTTAAAGCCGTTGCTTCAGGTATAAAATGAACTTCTTCTGCCGCTTCGATCAATACTTCCTTACTTAATTGTTGTTTACTTAAACTATTTAAAACTTTTCGAAAATGTAAAATACCTATTATCTCATCAACAGAATTTCGATAAATCGGTAACCGTGTATATTCACTCTTAATTAATTGCTTTAAAATCGATTCCCAAGACTGATTAATATCAATACCAATAATTTCCTGTCTAGGAATCATAATATCTTCTACGGTTACTTTGCCTAACTCAAGTACTTTGAGTAACATATTTTTATAATCATTAGGCATATGCCCAGTACCCTCGCGTAATAAACTCACTAATTCTTCGCGAGATAATTGTTCAACCGTCAATTTCGGAATTTTTACTCCCAGTAGTTGTAAGGTAGTATTCGCTAATAAATTGGTTAGCCAAACAAAAGGATATAGAATATGTAATAAAATAATTAAAGGCCAAACGGCAAACAACGCTATCGGTTGGGGATATAAGGTTGCTAAAGTTTTTGGCGCTACTTCACAAAAAATTAAAACCACAAAAGTAAGTGCTAAGGTTGCTAAAAAAACACCGGATGTCGAAAAATAATGTAATGCAAGCAACGTAACGACAGCAGAAGCAAGAATATCAGCAAAAGTTCCGCATAAAAGGATAACCCCAAGCAAACGATCCGGTCTTTTTAATAAGTCCTGTACACGTTTAGCAAGCAGGTTATGATGCCTCACTAAATGGCGCAATCGATACCTATTTATAGATAACATGGCTGCTTCTGCCAATGAAAAAAATACAGCCGCTAGTAATAAAAAAACTAATAAACCAACAAGAAATGCAAATGAATAATGCATGCGTTAGGTCTCATCCTTTAAAGATTAGGCATGAAAAAAATTGCTCCTAAATAAACAATTCCAATCAAACTAGCGCCAATTAGTGTCCAGCTAATCGCAATTTTTCCTCTCCAGCCAAAATAACTTCTCCCGATTAATAGCATTAAAAGTACCCCCCAGGCTAGCAATGATATAAGTATTTTTTGCCACAAGCGATGCTCAAAAACAGGATGGAATAAAATCATGCTCGTTGCCAAAACTAAAGTCAGTAAAATGATAGCGATAGCAATTAGCTTAAAAAGGTAGGTTTCCATCACTTCTAAAGGTGGGAAATATTGAATAAATCCAACCGCTTGTTTATGCTTAAGCATCCATTCTTGGCTAGCCAATAACAATGCTTGGAGTGACGCGCTAACCAAAACAATCAGTGCAAGAGTCGAAAGAAAAATATGAATTAAATCAGCATAGGGCGCCATAATGAAACTCGCTCACTCCTCAGCTAAACTGGTACAATAACAATAGCAGAATTTTTTTGGTCATTCATCATGCCTCTTATTACTCAGGCTCTCTACTGTACTACTTCGCGTAGGCTTAGCCTTTTTTAAAAATTATGATAAACCCAGGATCACTATAAAATCATGTTTGACAACTTAACAGCTCGATTAAAACAATCTTTTAAAAACATTCGTGGCCAAGGCCGCTTAAGTGAACATAACATTAAGGAAAGTCTACGTGAAGTAAAAAAAGCTTTAATAGAAGCGGATGTCGCCTACCCTGTTGTTAAAACAATCATCGAACAAGTACGCCAAGGCGCCATTGGACAAAAAGTCACAGAAAGCTTAGCGCCTGGTCAAGCCTTTATAAAAATTGTCAGTGATACCTTAACTAATATAATGGGTAATGATTTATCCGAATTAAATCTTTCCACACAAGCACCGGTTGTAATTATGGTGGTCGGATTACAAGGTTCGGGAAAGACAACAACGGTTGCAAAATTAGCTTATTGGTTAAAAGAACAAAAAAATAAATCGGTTTTAGTGACTAGCACCGACATTCATCGCCCTGCCGCTATTTTACAACTTGAAAGCTTGACCGAAAGTATCGGTGTATTTTTTCATACGAGTAACGCCTCACAAACCCCTACTTATATCGTTCAAACTGCTATTCAAGCCGCCCGTAATAAAGGGGTAGATGTTGTTATTATCGATACAGCCGGTCGTTTGCATATTGATACCGGCATGATGGATGAAGTGCACACTATCCATACTATTAGTAATCCCGTAGAAACCTTATTTGTACTCGATAGCATGATGGGTCAAGATGCTGTAAAAACAGCAAAAGGTTTTGATGAAATAATCCCCCTCTCTGGGATTATTCTGAGTAAAATGGACGGTGATGCGCGCGGAGGGGCTGCTTTATCTATAAAATTTATTTTAGGTAAACCGATTAAATTTATCGGCTCAGGCGAAAAAGTAACGGCTCTAGAGCCTTTTTACCCTGATAGAATTGCTTCGCGCATACTCGGTATGGGTGATGTCCTTTCTTTAGTTGAAGAAGTACAACGCCATAGCGATCAAAAAGCAGTACAAAAACTCAATCAAAAATTACAAAAAGGTAAAAAATTTGATCTGCAGGATTTTTTAAATCAGCTCATACAAATGGACAATATGGGAGGAATGGAGAAACTCTTAGGAAAGCTTCCTGATGGCAATAATGCTGCTTTATTGGCTAACGCTAAAAATACACTGAATAAAAAATTAACCTCAAAAATGCAAGCAATCATATGCTCTATGACTAAAAAAGAAAGGCTTTTCCCAGACATTATCCAGGGATCCAGAAAACGTCGTATCGCCTCTGGCTCAGGAACCCAAATTCAAGATGTTAATCAACTATTAAAGCAGTTCAACCAAATGCAAAAAATGATGAAGCGTTTGTCTAAGCCTGGCTCAATGACGAAACTTCTACAAGGACTACAGAACCATTACCCTCGATAGCAGAAACCCGAATAAAAGCCTTCCCAAATTAATAAAATTTGCGTAGAATTCGGTGAGGTTTCAATCTGGCAAGCTTATTAAAATACTTGCTATTAACGTAATCTCACTCAATTGAGCGTTTAAATAGACAGTACAAATAGAGAGGAAAATTTATTCCATGGTTACCATTCGTTTAGCACGAGGAGGCCGTACAGAGCGCCCCTTCTATCACATTGTTGTAACAGATAGCCGAAAACCCCGTGATGGACGCTACATTGAGCGTTTAGGTTTTTATAATCCTGTTGCTGCAGGTAAAGAAATAGAGCTAAAGATTACAGAAGATAGGGTTAACTATTGGTTATCCCAAGGGGCTCAGCCTTCAGAGCAAGTCCAAAGTCTTCTGAAAAAGGCTAGAAAAGTAGCTAATACTAAGCAAACTAACAACCAGGCGATAGCTGCTTAATATAGTCTTCGCACTTGAATTTTTGTCTGTGTCGCCGATCAACTCGAAATCATGGTTGTGTATATACCCGGCCACATGGGCGCGGCACTTGACAAAAATCCCACTGCTGTGTGAGTAATATATTACCATCTCCTTAAATCAAGACTACCTCTCTGCATTAGATGATTAATAAAATGCCTATCATTGAGTAAAAGAGGTAAAAATGACGAAAAAAAAGGTCTTAGTAGGTACTATAGGAAAACCTTACGGTGTCAAAGGGTGGGTTAAAATTAATTCTTATACAGAACCTGTTAGTAATATTATCGATTATCAACCCTGGTATTTAGAAGCACCTAATAAATCCTCTTCCCCAGCTATTCTAATTGAAATAATAGATTGCCGTCTTCATGGTCAACAGATATTAGCACTACTCGCCAACTGTACAACACCTGAATCAGCATGTCTTTATACAAATTATAAAATCTATGTTGATAGACAAAAATTCTTTCCCTTAACAGCGCGTGAATACTACTGGATAGATTTAGAAGGCTTAAAAGTCTATACCTGTGAAAACATTTATCTCGGCACAATCTCAGCTATCTTTGCTACGGGTGCTAACGATGTATTGGTAATTACTGATAAAAAAAGGCATTTAATTCCCTTTTTATTAGATCAAACCATTAAGTCTATCGATTTAGAGAATAAAACTATGATTGTCGATTGGGATGCGGAATTTTGATGGATATCCAAATTATTAGCCTATTTCCTGAAATGTTTAGTCCTTTGAATTTAAGCATACCTGGGCGCGCACAAAAAAAAGGGTTGATAAAAATATCCCATTTGAATCCCCGGGATTTTACAGAAGATAAACATAATACTGTCGATGACCGTCCTTACGGAGGCGGACCTGGCATGGTGATGAAGTTTGAGCCATTACTTGTTGCAATAAAAATGGCAAAATCACGCCAACAGACCTTACACTCGGCTCCTCTAGTCAGCTATTTATCCCCTCAAGGAAAGCGATTCGATCAAGTAGCGGCTCAAGAATTAAGTCAACGTAAAGGACTTATTTTAATTGCGGGTCGTTATGAAGGCATCGATCAACGTCTTATAAACAGTGAAGTCGACGAGGAATGGTCTTTAGGGGATTTTATTTTGAGTGGCGGAGAGCTCGCCGCGATGTGCCTTATTGATACGATAGTCCGCCTACAACCAGGGGCATTAGGCCATATGGAATCCGCCTCACAAGATTCCTTTAGTTCGGCTCTATTAGATTATCCACACTATACCCGCCCTGCAAAGATAGATGGACAACAGAAGGTTCCTGATGTTTTGCTACAGGGAGACCATACCGCCATTGCTCGTTGGCGTTTAAAACAAGCTTTGGGACGAACCTGGCAACGCCGACCTGATTTATTAAAAAAGCATATACTTAGCAAGCAAGAGCAGGTATTATTGGCCGAATTCATCCGTGAAAATAGCGAATAAAATTTGGAGTTAGTGATGAGCAATCTCATACAGACTATTGAAAAAGAACAAATGCAATCAAAAAAGGACATTCCCGACTTTCGTGCTGGAGATACAGTTGCAGTTAAAATTAAAGTCAAAGAAGGCACACGTGAACGATTACAATCCTTTGAGGGAGTTGTTATTGCTCGACGTAATCGTGGGTTCAACTCTGCCTTTACAGTAAGAAAGATCTCACATGGTGAAGGGGTGGAACGAGTTTTTCCTCTTTATAGTCCTTTAACGGCTAGCATAGAAATTAAAAGACGTGGTGACGTTCGAAAAGCAAAACTATATCACTTACGTAACCTTCGCGGTAAAGCAGCGCGTATTAAAGAAAAATTAATAACCACTATGCAAACTTCAAAAGAGGAAGTTAGTAATAACAATTCTATAGAATAGACGCCCATAACCTATGCCGACCATATTTTTATTGTTGGCATACCAAAAGCTTTAATCTCTACATAAATATACTCACAGCAAGGGGATTTTTGGCAAGTGCTGCAATAATGAAATAGCCTTCGTTTATTCATCAAGATACATAAGGATTGCGAACGCAGCAACACAGACAAAAATTCAAGTACGAAGAGAACAATAAGATAAATGTTTTATAAAGCTATTATCCAAACCCCCCTTGGTAAACTAGGGATATCCACTACCTGTCAATTACTTACACAGCTTGATTTCTTAACTGATGATAAGGCATTAATTCAACCTAACGAAGAAGTTCTGTACGACATCGTCAATCAGCTTAATCAATATTTTAAACATCCCAGCTTTCAATTTAATATATCCTATCAATTACAAGGAACCCCTTTTCAGAAACGAGTTTGGCAAACCTTGAGTAAAATCCCTATACAAAAAACTGTTAGTTATGGAACGCTCGCCAAAAAATTAAACACGGGGGCGCGAGCTATTGGTAATGCTTGCCGAGCGAATCCTCTTCCGATATTGATTCCTTGTCACCGAGTTGTTGCCCAAAAAAACTTAGGTGGCTATAAAGGAAAAGAAATATCTATAAAAAAATGGTTATTAAACCATGAATCCTATTCCACTGTATTTTAAATAAATACAAACATAAGGAAATTTTTTTAGCTCAATTAAAAGATAATCCTATTTATTAATTTCTTTTAAGCGTCGCCTGCTCAATTCATCTCTTAGCGCCTGTAAGTCTTTACTCAAAAGCGTGTAAGTTAAAACTGAAGCCGTCAAACGCCCATTGTAATAAATTCTAACTTTGTTAATCTATGTAATGTGTGTTGTTAATGATCTGATCAAGGACTTAGTTTTCAATAAAGATCTTAAAGTGATTATTTATTTGAAAATTAATTAGAAAATCCTTATGTTATGGGAATAGATAAGGATGTCTACACTACAAGGAGGTAGTGTTAGCAAGGATGCTACAAGGACGTTACAACACAGATAAACCCCCTTGGGCCGTTTTACGGCCCTTTTTAATTTACACTTTTTGCATTTAAATTTTTTTCTGTGCATAAGGTTCTTTTATTAAAACTCAGTATATAAAACCTTTTATCTCCCAATACTTTATTAATCCTGCCAAAAACGATGGCTTTTGTCATAGTAAGTCTCTCTTTGTATAGTATTAGTAAGTACATTTAATTTTAACGTAATAGTTCCTTCAGTTGCCGTGTTATAAATTTCAGAACCTAAACGTTGATAACGATTTAATACAATTTGATGTGGAAATTTAAAGCGGTTATGAAAACCTGTAGAAAATAAAGCGTAAACGGGTTGCACATAATTTAAAAACGCTATGCTTGAAGAGGTTTTACTACCATGATGTGGTACTATTAAAACTGTGCTTTGCAAATCTTTTTGTTTTGCATGAACCAAATAGTTTTCTGCCCTCTTTTCTATATCGCCCACTAATAAAATACTTTGTAAACGATTACTAATTTTTAGTACACATGAACTATTATTACCTTGATAAAGATGATGCATGGGTGGATATAAAATCTCGAAACTAATTCCATCCCACTGCCAATGCATTTTTTCTTCACATAAATTTACGATTTTGGGTAGAAATTTTTTTGGAATACTACTCAGCACCTTGTTAACTTGTATTTGTTTTAAAATAATCATCGCTCCACCACTATGATCATTATCACCATGACTAACTACCATCAAATTTACTTTTTGAACGCCGATAGTTTGTAAAAAAGGAAGTATGACCAATTTTCCTGCATCAAAGGATGGACTTAAACGAGGACCTGTATCATAAATCAGGACGTGATGTTGAGTACGAACTACACTGGCTAAACCTTGCCCAACATCAAGAAGATGAATCCAAATATCGCCATATTGTGGTCTCTGACTTTCCCAAAAAAATAAAGGCAAAATCCAAATGAAACCTAAACAGCGAGTTGGCATTCCTTTAGGTCCTAAAAGTAATAAAATGCCCACTAAGCTTGAAACTAATATCCATGGAGTTGATACGTAAGCGTAATATTGGGCTAAAGGTATTTCTGAAAAAAAATTGAGTACTTTCCAAAGTAATTCAAGTAATTGTTCTGCGAAAATTAAGAGAGTGTTTCCAAACACCATGTTAACAAGACTAACTAAACTACCTAATAAACTGATCGGTAAAATTATAAATCCAATAGATGGAATCGCTATTAAGTTAGCAGCAAAACTAATCAAAGAAATTTGATGAAAAAATAATAAAGATAAAGGAATTAACCCTAAGCTGACAGTTACTTGAATCCGACACCAAGCACGCCAATTTGCTAATGGTTTTATGCGATTAGAAACCGCATAAAAAATTAATATCACCGCTATAAAGGACAGCCAAAAACTCGCTGATAAAACCGTAAAAGGCTCGATAATCAAAATAATCAATAATGCCAAATGAAATGAATGCCAACTAGTAAGATAGCGTTGCTGTATTCTCGTCATTGAAAATGCCACTAGCATCAGTAGCGCACGTTGAGTCGGGATAGAAAATCCCGCTAAAGCACTATAGAAAACCGCTATTAATAACGTAAGTGCACTAGCAATTTTAGGAGCGGGAATATAAAGAGTAACATAGGGGAGTCGACAGCAAATAAGACGAACTATCCAATAAATAATTCCTGCAATAAAAGCAAGATGTAAACCTGAAATAGCAAATAAATGATTAGTCCCTGTACCGCGCATAACTTGCCATTGTTCATCTGTAATTTCGCAGCGTATTCCTGTCGTTAATGCACTAATAAGTCCTAATAAGGGGTAATCTTGCAAAGATTTTTTTACATTCGCAGTGATTTTTTGGCGTAAATTATCAATAAAATAATAGGCATTCGCACGTTCAATTAAACGCAAAGGGAATTTTTCTAATAAATAACCTGTCGCACCTATATTTTGTTGGAATAGTTCCGCTTGATAGTCAAAACTACCAGGATTCCAAAAAGCACGTGGTCGACGGAGACGCAAGGTAAATTGCCAAATATCGCCTTTTTTAAAATGAGTTAATACATTCGAATTTTTATAAAAATATCCCTTAATACGCACAGGGATAGGATAGCGTATAGCGATAGAAGTCGCCAAGTGTTGAATAAGAAAGTCAAAACGCACAACACCCGAGTGATTTTCTGGAATAGTTAGTATACGTCCTCTAGCAATCAGTATCTTACCTTCTAATATTTTTGGTAATTGTTGAGAGAGACGTTGATGAGCGGTTATCAAGGACCAAGAAAAACCTAAACAACAAGCAACAAAAAATAAAATCCAGCTCTGAGAAAAAAATAACTTAAAAAAAGCTAACGTAACTAAAATGATACTTATAAAAATTAGTAAATAAGCCAGTTTTACCGAAGGTAAATGCGAAAAATGTGTGATCCATATCACGCCGATTAAAAACCCTAACGTCCAGCGGGCCATATTTTTTATTCAGACAATAACTTATCTTGATAACTTATCTTATTGTATATTTTCTTCAAATAAATCTAAAAACACCCTTAAAGTAATAAAAAATAATATTTAATATTATTTTTTATCTAAAGCATTATCTTGTATACTTAATGGATGGATTTAAAATTCTCTCGAATTAATGACATGAATTACCAACACAAGGAGTGTGTTTATGCAAGAACCTACTCATCTTAAGAAAAGAATTTCAGGTAATGTTAACTCTGAAAATACCACCCAAGAAATAGCTCAAGAAACTTCAGCTAAGGCTTCTAAAAAAACAACCTCTAATGAAAGAAGTCGCTTTTATATCTTTCAAAAGTTAGTATGTTCAAATAGCCCTCTTGTAGACGATGAAAGCGAAGTCATGGTAATACCTAAATCTAGACCTAAGTAATTATCTTCAAGAAACTACGAATTTCTTTTTATGGTTTTTTAATGTAGCAGCTGTTTTAAAGGCGCTGCTAACATCATAAAAAAGCTAGCGACTAATCCAGCTGCTGGAATAGTTAATATCCATGCCCACATAATTCGTCGTATAGTGGGCCAATGTGTATTTAGCCAACCATTTGTTGAGCCTACTCCTAAAATCGCCCCTGTCACCGTATGTGTGGTAGAAACAGGAATACCTAAATCAGTCGCTGCAAATAACGTAAATGCAGCACCTGTCGCAGCACACCCGCCACTTAAAGGTGTTAATTTGGTTATTTTATTTCCTAAAGTATGGACAATACGCCAACCTCCTATTAGTGTGCCTAATCCCATTACAAAGTTACAAGAAATAATTACCCAAAATGGAACATAAAAATGTCCATTTAAAAGACCTGTAGAAAATAATAACACAGCAATAATACCCATCGTTTTTTGGGCATCATTACCACCATGACCTAAGCTTAATAAAGCCCCTGCAACGAATTGGGCGCGTTTAGCCCAACATTGAGTCTTATCGGAATTGATATCTTTTAAAAAAAAATGTGCTAATTTTATCAACAGCCAACTTATTGATAATCCTAATAATGGTGACAAAACGATTGCTATCAATACAGGTAGCAATCCATGCCAATTTAAAACGTGCCAACCTCCAGCCACTAAAGCTGCACCGACTAACCCTCCTATCAACCCATGAGATGAACTTGAAGGTAAACCAAAATACCACGTTAAAAGATTCCAAATGATAGCACCCATTAGCGCTGAAAAAAGCACATACGGGGTAATGATATGAGGTTCTATTAATCCCGAGCCTATAGTCGTTGCAACACTTAGATGAAAAAATAAGAATGCAATAAAATTAAAAAATGCGGCCCACAATACTGCTGTTAAAGGCTTTAAAACCTTTGTTGCAACCATAATAGCGATAGAGTTAGCCGCATCATGAAAACCATTAATAAAGTCGAAGATAAATGCTAAGACAATAACAAAATAAATAAATACTAAAGTGCTCGTCATACAGCATTCTTTCCATCACTTAAACTCGATGTTAAGTATACACGACGTTGATAGGGTTGCCACTCTGATGAAGTTAATCCCGTTTGATAAAAAAAGGATTTAATTGAGTTATATTTCATATGAAAATCTATAGTTGAAAAAACTTATTGTATTTACTTCAGTTATTATTAACTCCTGAAATTCTATAGTTTATTCCTTAAAATTCGATTTCTTATTTCATTTCTTATTTCCTTTAAATAGCCCCTTTAAGGTAGAATCATATCTTACAATGTTAATATACTCAAAAACCTTATGTTATCGCTTATTGAATTAGTTCAACAACTTGTTGCTCTACCCTCTGTTACGCCAGATGATAAGGGCTGTCAATCTGTTTTATGTCAGCACTTAAAGCACTTAGATTTTGTGATTGAACACTTACCCTTTGCAGAAGTCAATAATTTTTGGGCTAGACATGGGAAAGAGTCACCTTTATTTGTTTTTGTTGGACATACTGATGTCGTTCCTACGGGTCCCCTAGACAAATGGGATAGTCCTCCTTTTGTGCCTACCATTTGCAATGGCCAACTTTATGGTCGTGGCAGCGCTGATATGAAAGGTAGCCTAGCTGCAATGTTGACCGCGTGTGAAAAGTTTATTAAAAAATACCCTAATCATAGTGGTTCTATCGCTTGGTTAATTACGAGCGATGAAGAAGGCCCTAGCATCAATGGCACAGCAAAAATAGCGGAAGTACTTAGAAACAGAAACGAAAAAATAGATTATTGCTTAGTGGGCGAACCTACTTGCGAAAAAAAATTAGGAGATACTTTAAAAATCGGCCGCCGTGGTTCTTTATCAGCCCATCTGATCATTAAAGGTAAACAAGGTCATATTGCATATCCTCAATTAGCCGAAAATCCTATTCATTGCTTTAGCTCTAGTTTAGCCGAATTATTGGATATTAATTGGGACGAAGGAATAGCATACCCTAACTTTCAACCTACCAGCTTACAATTTTCTAATATTCATGGTGGCACTGGTGCAGGTAATGTGATTCCAGATAATCTAGAAGTTAAATTTAATTTTCGTTACTCCCCCGCAACCACTGCAAAAAAATTAGAAGATACTGTAGAAAGTATTTTAAAAAAACATCATTTAAACTATCAAATCACTTGGCAACGTGGAGGATTTCCTTTTTTAAGCGCTTCAGGCCAGTTACGTTTAGCCTGTTTTGATGCTATAAAAAAAATTACTGGGGTTACACCTACTATTTCAACGACAGGTGGCACCTCTGATGCCCGTTTTATAGCGCCTTTAGGAGCAGAGATTGTTGAGTTTGGTCCATGCAATAGTACTATTCACCAAATTAATGAATGCGTCTCTATTGATGATCTTGAGAAATTAGTTTTAATTTATGAAGAAATTTTAAAGAATACTTTGTGTAAAAATTAATTATTTAAATTATTTCAATATCAGAAATTAGCTATTTTTTTAATTTGAGATACAAAGAATATGAACTTAGAACTTAAAAAAAGAGCTCAGTAAAACACACAAAAAAAAGCAGCCTTTAGGCTGCTTGCGGTTAATCATTAGTATTCTTTATTATGAAAGAAATTGTGATTTTGATAACCATGATGGGTCAGGATAGTAAGCAAATATTAGCGTTCCGTTTTTAATCGAATGGATTAATGAATCGGCAACTACTGGACTCACTGCAAAACAACCCCAACTTCGTCCTAGACGACCATGCTGCTGCGCAAATTGCGCCGTTGCATAATCCGCTCTATGGACTACGATATCACGAGCTTCCGCCCTATCGTTAAATCCTTTTTCTAAACCTTTTATTCTTAATGAATAGCCGTGTTTACCCTGATAAGTTGATTCAGTTAAAAACACACCTAAACTTGACTCTAAACTTCCTGGTCTATCCGAGAAAGAAGTTGCGTAGTTGCCACCACTGTTTTGTCCATGGGCAACGTAATCATGAAAAAGGACCGAATCGTTGTTAAGGTCTAATACCCACAATCTTCGTGCTGTTGATGGCTTGGTATAATCAATAATTGTTAGAATATGTTGATTGTCTAAACCTTCCTGTCTCGCCTTGTTATAAGCCTCTAAGCCTAACTGTAATACTTTAGGATTAAGAGCTGGAGCTCGCTGACTGAACTGCTGCAGCTCAGCTTGCACATTAGCTCCCTGGTTTACTGGACTAGCATTAACGGTCATCACGAAGAGACCGCTCGCTAGCAGTAATAAACTTGTTATTTTCTTTAATATCACTATATAACCCCCTCCTCTGCTTCAACAGAAGAAAGACCACTATAGCATAATTCGTACAATATTTGAACGTATTTAGCCGGCTTCCTTAGTCAAAAGGCTTACATTTAATACTTCTAATGTAAGCTTTATAATGACAAAATTTGGGGTTTAGGGGGCTTAATCTTTTGCTTTCAACCTTAAGCTTTAGATTTTTAAGTGCTAGGAAATCTTTAGATACCCCTACCCAAATACCGAAATATTCAGATTTTTAAGGCCTAGTTTTTATTCTATATAGAACAACCCTCTGACTCAAAAATTCCTCTAATTCTAAACTAGAATTTAAAGAAGAAATTTGGAGTGTCCAAGAATAATCCTATCCTCTAAAAATTAGCCTTTCTATCCGACTAATCTATACCGATAATAGCGTTGTAACTCTGCATTTTTTAGTGCTTAAACTAAAATCCTTTCTAGTTAATATTTTAAGTAAAATTAATTTTTATTTTTTAGCTATTTTTATTGTTATAATCAAAAGTTCGCCATTCTCCTGTATTGATATTGTGTTAAAAATTATTTCACTTTCCGTGGTCTGCCACGTTTACGAATAGTGCCTGTTTTAGCTATATTGAGCTGGGATGGTCTTCCTCGTGTGGTTAACATTCTTTTCATTCTTTTTTTATTTCCTTTTGCCTTTGCAACTGCTAAAGCCTTGAAATTAGCTTCCATTTTTTTATGTTCAATTTTAACAACCTTTTCTAACGCTTTTTGATAAGCCTCTTGCTCAGCAATTTTCAGTTTTTCTTTGAAATTGGCTTTGAGCATAGCAATCTTGGCACGCAAGGCTTTTTGTGTCATTCGAGCATTTAGAGCAGCCTTACTACGTTGCATTTTTTTAGCTGCACTTAAAGGTGGTCTACCTCGTTTAGTTTTTGTTTGTGCTTTAACATTCATCATATGAGTTCCTTAGAGTTAATATTATATTAAACAATCAATATACCTTCTTAAAGTTAAGGTGATATTAAATAATATTTCCTAAATTAAGAAGTATAAACCTAAATAGACATCTTATTATATCGATAAATTATAGATAATTCAGCAATATTTTATCACTAAAAAATTCGGCATTCTCTAATAGGATTTTTAACTACTAAATTTACAAATAGCCTTTATGGGGATTTAATTATCTTTTTTCAATAGGTATATAATTTCTTTGTGTATTTCCAATATATAATTGTCTAGGTCTTGCAATACGGAGTTTAGGGTCAGACATCATTTCTTCCCATTGTGAAACCCAACCTACTGTACGAGCTAATGCAAAAATTACAGTAAACATATTAGTAGGAACCCCTAAAGCACTTAAAGTAATACCCGAATAAAAATCTACATTAGGATATAATTTTCTTTCAATAAAATAAGGATCTTCTAAAGCAATTTTTTCTAAAGCTAATGCAAGTTTAAATAAAGGTACTTCTTTTTGGCCAGTTTCTTCTAATACTTCATGGCATGTCTTTTTCATCACGGATGCACGTGGATCATAATTTTTATAGACACGATGTCCAAAGCCCATTAACCGAAAAGGATCATTAGGATCTTTTGCTTTTTCGATGTAATGGTCAATCCGTGAGATATCTCCTATTTCAAGCAACATATTTAAACAAGCTTCGTTAGCGCCACCATGAGCAGGACCCCATAAAGCGGCTATGCCGGCAGAAATGCAGGCATAAGGGTTAGCGCCTGTTGAACCTGCCAGTCTCACAGTAGAAGTAGAAGCATTCTGTTCATGATCTGCATGTAAAATAAAAATCTTATCTAAAGCCCTCGCTAACACTGGATTAGGTTGGATCTCTTCGGTTGGAACTCCAAACATCATATGCATAAAATTTTCTGCATAATTTAAATGATTAAGAGGATACATAAAGGGCAACCCAGTCGCATACTTATAGGACATGGCAGCAAGGGTTGGCATTTTAGCAATTAATCTTAATGCGGCTAGTTTACGATGTTCTTTATTATGAATATCCAACAAATCATGATAAAAAGCAGATAGTGCCCCAACAACACCTAACATAATTGCCATGGGGTGAGCATCTCTGCGAAATCCATGAAAAAAATGTCGTAATTGCTCATGAACCATCGTGTGTTGATTAATCTCCTCATTAAAACCCTGTTTTTGAATTTGATTCGGCAATTCACCATGAAGCAATAGATAAGCAACTTCTATAAAGTCTGATTTTTCTGCGAGTTGATCAATCGAGTAGCCACGATAAAGTAAGATACCTTTATCGCCATCAATAAAAGTAATTTTAGAAGAACAGGACGCAGTAGATAGAAACCCTGGATCATAGGTAAATCGATTAACTTTGGCTAATTGAGTCACATCAATAACATCAGGCCCTAAGGTCGCTTCGCAAATTGGCAAATTAATTGGAGATAAGTTATTAACCGTCAAAATTGCCGTCGAAGAAGACAAGTCTTTAGTGGTTACTTCCGCAGATTGAGTCATAATAGCCTCTGAATTTATAAATTTAATTTCGTACGCCAACTAAACTAGCAATTACCTAAAAAGCGGGTGATATATAACAAAGATAAAATACTGATGTCAATTTCGGCAACTTATTTAAGATTTAAGCAAATTATTAGAAAGGTGTGCTAGATTTATGCTAGATTAACGATATTGTGCAAACTATTCAACATTTAACTGTAACAAAAGACTATTCTGGCCAGAGACTCGACAATTTTTTAATGTCGCGGTTAAAAGGCCTACCTAAAAGTCGACTTTACCGAATCATACGAAAAGGCGAATTACGTATCAATAAAAAAAGGGTAAAGCCGGATTATCGTTTACAAGAAGGGGACATTATTCGCATCCCTCCTCTACGACTTGCCCTCGTTGCCACGAAAAAAAATAGTTTGAATGAAAAACTAGCTGAGCTACTTGAAAAAGCAATCATTTTTGAAGATAAGCATTTTTTAGTCCTTAACAAGCCGAGTGGTATTGCTGTCCACGGTGGGAGTGGGATACATTTAGGAGTCATAGAGGCTTTACGTTTACTACGTCCACAATTAAAGTTCTTGGAATTAGTTCATCGCTTGGATCGGGATACTTCAGGTTGTTTATTACTCGCTAAAAAAAGTAGTGTTCTAAAAGAACTACATGAATTATTACGTTTAGGGAAAATTAAAAAGACTTATATTGCTCTAGTGGCAGGGCATTGGCCTAAATCGTTATTAAAAGTCGACGTCCCCTTATATAAGAACCAATTGCTATCAGGAGAACGCATTGTACGCGTCCAACCAGAAGGCAAAAGTTCCTTAACTGAATTTTCTGTACAACATTATTATGCTGAATCTACGCTGGTCGCAGTAATGCCAATCACTGGTCGCACCCATCAAATTCGCGTTCATGCCCAATTTGCCAAGCACCCTATCATTGGAGATGAAAAATATGGCGATAAAGAAATCAATAAAAAGATGCGTCAATTGGGCTGTAAACGGCTTTTCTTACATGCCAGTCAACTTGAATTTACTTTACCCTCAATAGCGAAAACTATAACGCTAAATGCTGAATTGCCAAAAGATTTAAACCAACTTTTAAAATGCCTAACCCCTTTATCGTTGATTAGCTAATTCTATTCTTTCCTGTTTTCCTTTAGCGCTGCAAAAATATTCCTGCGAACTTCTTCAACGTCAGCATATCCATTAATTGAAATATAACAGGGCGCACCCGGATCGCCGCGATCCTGCCATTCTTTGTAATAGCAAAGTAAGGGCTTGGTTTGTTGATGATAAATCCGTAAACGTTCACGTACCGTTGCTTCGGTATCATCTTTACGTTGAATAAGCTCTTCCCCTGTTACATCATCTTTATTCGGTATTTTGGGGGGATTATACAATATATGATAAATACGTCCTGAACCCAAGTGAATACGCCGGCCACTTAAGCGCTTTACAATTTCATCGTCTTCAACCTTAATTTCTATAACAAAATCTATCAAAATACCATTAGCCCGTATCGCCTCCGCCTGAGGTAAAGTGCGTGGAAATCCATCAAATAAAAAACCATTGATACAATCAGGTTGTTGAATGCGTGCTTCGACCAATTCGATAATGACCTTATCCGAAATTAATTGACCTGAGTCCATTAAAGCCTTGGCCTGAAGGCCGACGGGAGTACCCTGACTAACAGCAGAACGTAACATATCCCCCGTAGAAATTTGAGGAATATGGTAGTAAGCTGTTAAAAATTTTGCTTGCGTACCCTTTCCTGCCCCAGGTGCCCCTAATAAAATAATTCTCATCTATTATTATCTCAAGTAAGTATCTAAACAGCATCCACAAAAAACCCAGATCCAGGACTAGCCAGAAGTCTAAAAATATGCTTTTATCACTCTAGTTATATCTTTTAACTATGATTTTTTTGAGTTTTCTAGCCCATGGTAAAGAACCCAACCTGTATTATATCTGTAAACAACCATGCTAAAATTAGATTCATTTAAAAAGTTTCGAAAGAAGTCTACTATAAAAAGAGGCGAACACGTAGGCTATTTTCAGAAATATACTTGATCGACTATTCATCAGTAAGAACACGCTAAAAAACTTGATTTTTTGCGTATCATAGCCGAGACATCTAGTAGATAGAAAGTAAGTCATTATACGGGTAATCATTATGGCAATTTTTAGCAAAAATTAGTTTACATTAAAGAGGTTTTATCTATTTCTAGCCTGATAATTCTATGAATACTTTTGTTTTTGACATTGAAACTGTTCCTGATACAAAAAATGGGCGAATCCTTTATAACTTAGAGAGTGAAAAAAGCGATCGGAAAGTCGCAGAAACAATGCAAGCTAAACGTCAAGAAAAAACGGGTAATTCTGACTTTCTTCCTTATCATTTGCAGCGTATCGTCGCTATTTCTGTCGCATTACACACTAAAAATCAATTTAAGATAGGGTCATTGGGTAATATCAATTCAGATGAACCTGTCCTAATTGAAGCGTTTTTCAAATGTATTGAAAAATATTTACCTATCTTGATCTCCTGGAATGGCAGTGGCTTCGATCTGCCTGTTTTACACTACCGAGCATTATTATACGGAATTAGTAGTCCTAGTTATTGGAATATAGGGAATGAGGATGCTAGTTTCCGTTGGAATAACTATTTGAGCCGTTATCATTATCGGCATATGGATTTAATGGACATTTTAGCCGCCTACCAAGGCCGCGCAAATGCCCCAATGACGGAAATCGCCATCATGTTAGGTTTACCAGGAAAACTTGGGATGGATGGTAGCCAAGTTTGGGATTACTTTTTAAATGGAAAATTAGACGCCATTCGAAATTATTGCGAAACAGACGTGTTAAATACCTACTTAATTTATCTTCGTTTTGAATTGATACGAGGAAATTTATCTGTTGAGACTTATCAAAAAAAGTGTGCTTATATCTATGAAACCATTGCTCAAGAAAATAAACCCCATTTCAAACAATTTATAGCCGCATGGAAAATTTAAAAACTTCATCTATCAATACCACTCCTGTTGTTATTACAGGGATTTCTCATGAAGGCCGGGGCATTGCGCACATTAATGGGAAAATTACCTTCGTTGAGAATGCTTTACCTGGAGAAACAGTCCTAATCGCTTATAACAAAAAGCGGCGTTCCTATGATGAAGCAAAATCTACCCAAATATTAAAAGCTTCAACTGATAGAATTCAACCAGAATGCCTACATTATGATAGTTGTGGTGGATGCAGCCTACAACATCTCAGTAACCAAGCTCAACTTCAGCACAAAGAAAAAACTCTTACTGAGCAACTCATCCATTTTGCTGAAATCAAACCTAAATCATTACTCCCTCCACTTAAGGGTGCAAGCTGGGGCTACCGCCGCCGAGCGCGCCTAGGTGTTAAATACGTAACCAAAAAGCGAGCCGTATTAGTTGGTTTCCGTGAGAAAAATGGACGTTATCTAGCACAACTACAAACTTGTAAAACATTGGATCCTAGAGTGGGTCAACTTTTAGTTCCTTTACAACAACTTATTCATAAATTAAATGCTTTCCAAACTATTCCGCAAATTGAAGCAGCGCTAGGTGATGAAATGCTAGGCTTAGTTTTTCGACATCTCACCCCTTTAGACAGCTCTGATCAAATGCAATTGAAAAACTTTGCGAAACAGCATAAATTACAACTCTACCTACAACCTGGCAATGAAAGTACCACGCACTGTATTTGGCCAGAAGATCCTAAATTGTTAAGTTATCGCTTGGAAAATAAAGGTTATAACCCTTTAGAGCTCTTGTTCGAACCTAAGCATTTCGTCCAGATCAATGCAAACATCAATCAGGCAATGATCCAACGAGCTATGGAATTGCTCTCACCTAATTTCAGCGATCGGATATTGGATTTATTCTGCGGATTAGGTAATTTTAGTCTACCCCTTGCCACACGATGCCAATTTGTCGTAGGCGTCGAGGGATATGCTGAACTCGTAGAGCGGGCAAAAGCCAATGCTAGGCACAACGCTATTAACAATACACAATTTTATACGGCTGACTTAACAGGTTCTATACTAAAAGAAACCTGGATTCAACAAACATTCAACAAAATTCTATTGGACCCACCTCGCTCTGGAGCTTTTGAAATCATTCAACAAATTGCGCATTGGAATGTTGAGCGAATTGTGTATGTATCCTGTAATCCTGCTAGTCTTGCTAGAGATGCAGGAGAATTAATAAAACAAGGTTACACCTTACAACAAGCCGGAATCATGGATATGTTTCCGCAAACTCATCATAGCGAAGCAATTTGTTTATTTACTAAATAGGTAGTATGAATAAACTAAACAGCACATTTCTCAAAACTTTCTGGTTTTTGATAGGAATAGTTTCCAGTACGATCTTGCTAATGAGCCCCATGAAAAGTTTTGCCTATTATGGCGAAAATGGTCAAGAAGAAGCATCGCTTACATCCATGCAACAAGGCCTGAATAACATATTAAGTCATTTTAAAGGCTTTAACACGGGTGTTTCCATTCAATCCTTATCCACTGGAAGAGTGTTATACCAATATAATGCCAACCGTGGCTTTGTCCCTGCTAGTACTCTAAAATTATTTACTGGGATTGCCGCTTTAGATTATTTAGGGCCTCATTTCCAATTTAAAACCCGTTTTTTAACTAACCCCGGAGCAAGGATTCATAATGGTGTTTTAACTGGAAATCTGTATATTAAATTTAGTGGTGATCCTTATTTAACTCTAGATGATCTCAAAGACATGCTAGAAACATTAAATGAACAACATATAAATAGAATCCAAGGCAACATCGTTATTGATGATACTGTTATTGATCGAAGTACTTGGCCTCCAGGACGTGTCATTGATGATAGGATTTTCTGCTATGCAGCCCCTGTCACAGCTACCATCATCAATCGCAATTGCTTTAGCCTTAGTGTTAAACCTAATCAACATTTATTACATCCTACTGTCACAAAAAGTAATAGCAATTTAGGTATCGTTATCGACAATCAAGCTGTGACCAAACGTTTAAGGCAAGGAAGTTATTCCTTAGATTTAAAACCAAAGACTGCTAGCAAAAATCACTATACTTTAAGAGGATATCTTTCCCCTAAGATGGGCCCTTTATCATTCGCAGTGGCTTTGCAAAATCCAAATTTGGCTACCTATGATATTGTGGCCGGATTATTAAGAAAATACTCTATCCACTATTCAAATTTAGTCTATGGGAAGACTCCGCCATTTGCTAAAACATTAGCCGAAAATAGTTCACCAGAACTTGCTTTTTTAATAAAAAATATGTTAAAAAAGTCCGATAATCTTATTGCGGATAGTTTATTAAAAAAACTAGGGGAAAAGTATTTTTCAGTCCAAGGTAGTTGGAAAACCGGTAGAAATGCTGTTCAAGCTATTCTTGCCAGCAAAACAGATATTGATTTCAAGCACCTTGTGATGGTCGATGGTTCTGGCTTATCTCGTAATAATATAGTCACGCCTAATGCCTTTGTTAAATTATTAAATTTCGCTTATACCCAATTACCTGATAGCGATTTGCTTTTTGAATCCTTACCGCGATCGGGAATCGATGGAACATTAAAACATCGTCTAGGCGGTCTTTCACTGGGTAGAATACACGCTAAAACAGGCAGCATGCATGGAATAAGTAGTTTAGCTGGCTATGTTCGGACCGCAAACAATCAAGTTCTAGCTTTTTCTATTTTAATTAATGATCCTGTTCCTGGTAAAAATAATCAAGGAGGTTATCGTTTATTAGAAAATCAAATTTGCGAATTTTTAGCTAGAAGTTATGTATAAAATAAATACTCAGCTCAAAGCCAAGTTTACATAAGTCAATTGATTTTTCTAATTTTTTTAGAGCAACAAACTAAAAATAAGGATAATTGAAAATGGTTAAAATAAAAAATTCGCTCTACTTAAATAATGACGGTAGTATTAATTTAGAAACATGGCTACACCATGCGGCGATGCAGCGTAGTCAAGAAGATTTCAAATTGATTCGACAGGCTTCTATTTTAAGTCAAATTGTGGGAGAAGCAAAAACTACTCCTACGCATGTTTCTTGCTTACAGCAAGGCCTCACGATGGCCGAAATTCTGTTAGATTTACATCTTGATAAAGAAACAATTGCCGCTTCCTTAATTTATAGTTGTGTAAACTATGCTGAACTTTGCTTAGAAACGATCTGTGAGCATTTAGGGCCGAATGTGGCTAAAATTATCGAGGGCGCTAAACAAATGAACGCCATTCGTATTGCCAGTACCGCTGCTAATCTACATCAAACTCAGTTAGAAAATATTCGAAAAATGCTACTTGCCATGGTAGAAGATATGCGAGTTGTTCTCATTAAACTTGCAGAACGTACCGCTACTATGCGCACTCTGGATATGTTGGATCGAAAAGCCAGTCAAGCCTATGCTCGAGAAACGCTTGATATTTACGCTCCTTTAGCTAATCGTCTGGGTGTAGGTCAATTGCAATGGGAACTAGAGGATCTCTCTTTACATTATCTTGAACCCAAAATATACGCTCAAATCGCACAGCTACTTCAAGAACGATTGATCGATCGTGAGTCCTATGTACAAATAATTTTAACTCAGTTACGAAAAATTTTAGACAATGCCCAACTACATAATTTTGAAGTCTATGGACGTGTAAAACATATCCATAGTATTTACAGAAAGATGCAACAAAAAAAATTAAAATTTGAAGAATTGTATGATCTCAATGCCATCCGTATTTTGGTCAATACTGTTAAAGATTGCTACAATGTTTTAAGTATCATTCATAGTCTATGGTCACCTGTATCAGGACAATTTGATGATTATATTGCAACACCAAAATCCAATGGTTACCGTTCTATTCATACCGCGGTTTTAGGTCCTGGCCAAAAAATACTCGAAATTCAAATTCGCACTCATCAAATGCACCAAGAATCTGAGCATGGTTTAGCCGCACATTGGCAATATAAAGAAACAGCCCAACGACAAAAAGAAAGTTACCAAACTAAAATTGCTTGGCTACGTCAAGTACTAGAGTGGCAAAAAGAATTAGTGAAGCGTGGCAAAGCAACCGTACCTGGTCTAACCACTGTTTTAGATGATCGTGTCTATGTGTTTACTCCAAACGGAGATATTCTAGATTTACCTAAAGGTTCGACCCCTTTGGATTTTGCCTATCATATTCATAGTGAAGTAGGACATCGTTGCCGAGGAGCAAAAATCAATGGTGCTATTGTTCCATTAACTTACCAACTAAAAATTGGTGAGCAAATCGAAATTCTTACTGCAAAACAAGGAAGTCCAAGCCTAGATTGGCTAAATCCCAATCTAGGCTATTTATACACTGCTCGAGCTAAAGCAAAAGCCCATCACTGGTTTAAAACTCAAGATTATGAAAAACATTTACTCCACGGAGAAGATTTATTCAATAAAGAAATTCAACGACTAGGATTAACAACTCTCGATCCTGAGAAATTAGCGCATAAACTGCATTTTAAGACCAAAAAAGAAATGATTGCCGCATTAGGCAGTGGTGATTTACGGCTTGCCCAACTTTTAAATGCAATACAATCGCAAGAAAAACAGTTAGCATCCAACTTAGTCCAACCTGAAATTTTGTTAGGCAAACCTCGTAGCAGCTTGCCAGAAGGCATTAGCATAGCCGGAGTTACCGACTTGTTAACCCAAACTGCCGGCTGTTGCAAACCTGTACCAGGTGATCCTATCCGAGGATTTATCACCCAAAGTCGAGGCATTGTTTTGCATCGTGATGATTGTATACATTTACTCAATCTTGAACCAGAAAAGCAAAATCGCTTAGTAGATGCTGATTGGGGCCTAGCCGTTAGTCAAGTGTATCCGGTCGACATTTGCGTGGAAGCGTACAATCGACCTGGTTTACTACGGGATGTATCTACACTCATTGCTAATGAAAAATTAAATTTGGTTGCACTAACACTAGCCAGTGATAAGCTCGATCCCAAAGCGTATATTAAATTAACGATTGAAATACCCAGTTTACTCTCACTTGGTAAAGTCTTAGATCGGATTAAGCAAGTCCCTAATGTTATTGAGGTGAGAAGACAAATCATTAGTTAAACTATGGGCAGCAAGCTACTTACCTTACTGCCTGTTCTATTGGAGCCGTATATCTACTTGATACTGGGATTTATATATATGTCTAAAAAATCAATCTATAGCGTTTCGGAACTTAATCAAATGGTTCAAGATCTATTGGAAGATGCATTTTTACCTATTTGGGTAGAAGGTGAAATTTCTAATTTCGCAAGCCCTAGTTCAGGGCATTGGTATTTTTCTTTAAAAGATGAAAAGGCGCAAGTACGCTGTGCGCTCTTCAATGGGCGGCAGCGTTATAAAGACAATCAACCCAAAAATGGTATGCAAATCTTAGCTCGCGCCAAAATTTCCTTATATCCTGCACGAGGAGAGTTTCAATTAATCATTGATCAATTTGAACCCGCGGGTGAAGGTGCATTACGAAAAGCATTTGAACAATTGAAAACTCAACTTGCAGCGGAAGGTTTATTTGAACCACAACATAAAAAACTTTTACCTAAATTTCCTGGTACGATAGGCGTGATAAGTTCAGAAACAGGCGCTGCGCTGCGAGATATCTGTATTGTTCTTAAGGAACGTTTTCCTACAATTAACATCATAATATATCCCTCTTTAGTTCAAGGAAAAAATGCCTCTGCGCAAATTGTTCAGCAGATAAAAACTGCGAATCAACGTAAAGAATGTGACGTTTTAATTTTGGCGCGAGGAGGAGGATCACTGGAGGATCTATGGCCTTTTAACGAAGAAAACGTCGCTAGAGCAATTTTTAAAAGTGAATTACCCCTTATTAGTGCTATTGGGCATGAAACAGATTTTACTATTGCTGATTTTGTTGCTGACAAACGTGCAGCCACTCCCACTATGGCAGCACAATTAGCCAGCCCCGATGGTAATGAATACCAGCAACAGCTAGATAAAACCTATCACCATCTGATTAAAACTATCTTATATTTATTAAAAAGCTATCAGCAAAATCTAAAAAATCTAGCTAAGCGTTTACGTCATCCACAACAACGATTGCAAGATAGTTTTCAGAATTGTGATGAATTAACTCAGCGTCTAAATTTAAGTATAAAAAGACAATTACACTTCCACGAACAAAAACTTTCAGGTTTATCCCGCACACTTCACGCCATAAGTCCTTTAGCTAGCTTAGCACGCGGTTATGCAATTGTAAGGGATGCAACGAGCAAAAAAATTCTGCGTAATAGCAAGGAAGTAAAATCGGGTCAGGAAATTATTACCAAACTGGCTAAAGGTGAATTACTTTGTGAAGTCAAAGCAAAACTCTAATACTACTCTTCGCACTTGAATTTTTGGCTGTGAGTAAAAAAACATAGAAATTATTTTTCTTCTGGCATAGGCTCAGCATACCCACACTCCTTACGAGGACAAACTTTTTCAGTTCCTCGACGTTTGGTTGTTTTAATCGTCATCACTGGCCAAGCACAACGCGGGCAGGCTTGTTCGATAGGTTCATTCCACACTGCGTACGTGCAAGTAGGATACGTAGAACAAGAAAAGAAAATTTTACCATACCGCGATTTGCGCTTAAGAAATGTGCCTTTATGACATTCAGGACACTCTATTCCCGTATCAGCTGGTTTTTCTAAAGGCTCTATATGTTTGCATTTCGGATAGTTACTACAGCCTATAAACTTTCCATAACGACCCATTTTTATATGTAAAGCATGTCCGCAATCAGGGCATAAACGACCTTGTACAACTTCAGGTTCACTTGCCGTAGTGACCTCTCCTTCCATATTTCGCGTGTAATCACACTCTGGATATCCTGAACAACCAATAAATCTACCGCGCTTACCTAAGCGTATCGATAAAGTTTTACCACATTTAGGGCAAGCTTCATCCAAAGCTTCTTGAGTAACATCTTTTCGCTGTACCGTTTCCTCAGTAGTCTCAATCAATGTTTTAAACGGTACCCAAAAATCTTGCAACAAAGGAATCCATTCTTTCTCTCCTCTAGAAATTTGATCCAGCTCATCCTCTAATCGCGCTGTAAATGCATAATCAACATATTGCATAAAATAACGCGTAAGAAATTTATTCACTATCCTACCGACATCCGTCGGTTTAAATCTTTTTTGATCAAGCGTGACATACTCTCTTTGCTGCAAGGTTGAAATAATAGGCACGTAGGTGGAAGGCCGGCCAATATCTCGCTCTTCTAAAGCCTTGACCAAACTTGCTTCACTGTAACGCGGTGGCGGTTCAGTAAAATGTTGATCGGCACTAATGTTGATAAGATTAACTTGATCGCCTACTTTTAGGGGTGGTAACATACTTTCTTCTTCAGCTTTCGATCTATCATCCGATGCTTTAGGTTTACTATCATCATAACTTTCTAAATAAACCGCCATAAAACCTGCATGCACAATAGTCGATCCGTTAGCTCGAAAACAATGATCCTTCGCTGCTTTAGCACTTAAATCAACTGCCACCGTATCAATAGTGGCATGCATCATCTGTGATGCTACTGCACGCTTCCAAACAAGCTCATATAATTTAAACTGTTCAACCGTTAAATGTTTTTTAAGTTGTTCGGGTGAAAATTCTACATGTGTCGGCCGAATGGCTTCATGCGCTTCTTGTGCATTACGGCTTTTAGTTCGAAAATGCCGGGGAGTTTCGGGTAAATCCTTCTCGCCATAACGTTGCATAATAAGTTCACGAATCGATACGATAGCCTCATTGGATAAATGGACAGAATCCGTTCGCATATACGTAATCAATCCCACTAAACCTTCACCGACATCAATTCCTTCGTAAAGTTGCTGTGCGAGACGCATCGTTCGCTGAGCAGTAAATCCTAATTTACGCCCGGCTTCTTGTTGCAAAGTCGACGTCGTAAAAGGAGCTGCCGGATTGCGTTTACGTTGTTTTTTCTCAACATGGGTAACCTGTAAATAACCCTGTGCCAGTTGTTGCAAATTTTCTTTGATTGCAGTGGCTTGCTCTTCGTTAGTAATACTAAATTGATTCAATTTTTCTTGCTGATACTGAATTAAACGCGCCGCAAAAGGTTTTTCATCGAATTTATTATTTGCCGTAATTGTCCAATATTCTTGAGATTGAAATGCTTCGATTTCTTCTTCACGCTCAACGATTAATCGTAAAGCGGGACTTTGCACACGTCCTGCCGACAAACCGCGACGAACTTTTTTCCATAATAAAGGGGATAATGTAAAACCCACTAAATAATCCAATGCTCGGCGTGCTTGTTGTGCGTTCACCAAATCCATAGCAATGTGACGTGGATTTGCCACAGCAGCATTAATCGCCGACTTGGTAATTTCATGAAATACTACACGATAAGTCGGCTTATTTTTTAGCAGTTTTTTTTGCTTTAGAATTTCGTAAATATGCCAAGCAATGGCTTCTCCTTCACGATCCGGATCGGTCGCAAGATATAACGCATCGGCATTCTTAAAAGCCTTAATGATCATATCCATATGTTTGGCATTCTTTTCAATCAGAGCATATTGCATAGCAAAACTTTGCTCTGGATTCACAGCGCCCTCTTTAGGTATCAGATCGCGAACATGGCCATAGGAAGCCAAAACTTCAAAGTCTTTACCTAAATATTTCTTGATTGTTTTAGCCTTAGCTGGCGATTCTACAATCAATAGATTTTTTGCCATTTTATTTCCTCACGTAGCCCCCAGGAACCACGTCAATATACCCTTGTAGTTGCAGTGTTGATAAACGAACAAGCAATTTATCGATAGTTAAGCCCGTTCTCGTTATCAAAATATCGATACTTGTCGTTTCAAATTCAAGGCACTCTACAAGCTTTATATCCTGCGAATCAAGTCCAGATAAATCCTTTTTTTCGAGAATAGGTTTGATTTGCGGGATCTCATGATTGAAAACCAAGCCTAGATCAGTCTTCGGATTAGCATCAAGAATCGCTTTATCCTTCTTTTTTGATATAAAATCTTCTGCTTTAGAGGGCTTAGTCAATATTCCTTCATTAGTCCGACAATTCATCTGTTCAGGTAGAAATGAGAACTCTTGTATAATATCCATACCGCTCTCAACCAGTGTAGCCCCTTCTTTTAATAATGCATGACAGCCTTGACTTAAGGGATTGCGAATAGAACCTGGAACAGCAAACACCTCTCGACCTTGCTCCAATGCGTAACGTGCAGTAATTAATGACCCACTCCGTAACGTTGCTTCTACCACGATAACGCCTAGGCTCATGCCACTAATGATCCTATTTCGCCTAGGAAAATATTCTGCCTTAGGCGATGCGTATGGAAAAAATTCAGAAATCAACGTTCCTCCTTTTTCCACTATATTCATCGCTAAAGCTTTATGACAAACCGGGTAAATACATTCAAGCCCACTCCCTAATACAGCCATTGTTATTCCTTTGCTTAACGCTCCTTGATGTGCTGCACCATCAATACCTCTTGCCAAACCACTGATAATAACAAATCCTTGGTCAGTTAGTTCGTTAGCCAGCTGATAGGCAATCTCTAAACCTGTGTGTGTGGGGTTACGTGCACCGACTATGGCCAAAGTTTGCTGCTGAAAAAAAGACAGCTCACCCATTATAAATAAAACCAACGGTGGAGAAGAAATTTCACGCAATAATACTGGATAATGTAAATCACCCCAATGTAAAATATGCTGTTGAGGGTTTTCTACCCAACGTAAGCTAAATTCTACACTTTTCCAATCTGGTTTTTGTAAGTTACTAGCAAGTATTGGACTGACACCTGCATGAAGCAATTCCTCGTACGAAGCTAACAAAATTTGTTTGGGGTTATAAAACTTTTTTAAGAGCATCGAAACTGTGCTTAAACCACAGCGCGGAACAGTATAAAGCGCTAACCAATATCCTATTTCATTCAATGTCAAATCCATGAGCCTGCACTTTAATTTGTCAATCTACAAATTAAAGTGTCTCATTTTAGCGCAAGCATTTTCAAGAGGCATTTTTCTGAAAAAATTAATTAGTTGTTGCTAATGCGGAACTCACAGATTGAAAATTTCGATTTTATTTTTTAAAAAATTATCACTAAAATTAGCGTTTATAACGATCCATACTCGCCTTAACTTCAATCCTTGCTTGCTCAGGCCCTACCCAACCGGTCACTTTGACCCATTTTCCAGGTTCCAGATCTTTATAATGCTCAAAGAAATGTTGGATACTCTGTGTAAGTTGTTCCGGTAAATCTTGCCAAGTTTTTATTTGGTGATACAACGAAGATAATTTATCGATAGGCACAGCTAAAATTTTAGCATCGATACCTGATTCATCTTCCATTTTTAACATGCCAATCGGTCGACAACAAATCACACAACCAATTAACAAGGGGAAAGGCGCTACTACTAATACATCAACGGGATCACCATCTTCTGATAAAGTAGAAGGAACATAACCGTAATTACAAGGATAGTACATGGCTGTCCCTAAAAAACGATCCACACGTAGCGCACCTGTTTCTTTATCAACCTCATATTTAATCGGATCACTATGGCTAGGGATTTCTATCACTACATTGATTTCATCAGGGACTTTTTTACCTGGACCTAATTTTACAAGCGCATTCATAATTTTATATTTCCTAAAACTTTACTTTTAAAGCATAATAAATTTATAGTAATTGGTTTTTGGTCAGTGTCGCAAAGAGGGAGATCAGCAACAACACAGACAAAAATTCAAGTGCGAAGCGTATAATAAACAAACTATTCGACTTAGGCTAGTCCAGTTAATTAAGGCTTATTATGGATTGTATTTTCTGCAAAATCATTAAAAAAGAACTTCCTGCTGATATCGTTTATCAAGACGAAACTATCATTGCCTTTAATGATAGGCATCCACGTGCGCCTATTCATCAATTAATTGTACCCAAAAAGCATATCGCAACGCTTAATGATCTGACAGAGGATGATACACTGCTGGCAGGAAATATGCTGCAAGTCGCACGTCATTTAGCTAAAAAAGCTCAGATTACGCAATCTGGATATCGCGCTGTTTTTAATTGTAATAAGGATGGAGGGCAAGAGGTTTTTCATTTACATTTACACCTGCTAGGTGGTCGCGTGTTACTTTGGCCTCCTGGCTAATAAAAAACTAACCTCGATTAAATTAATATAAGCATAGCTTGTCTATTTTTACTCTAATCAATAGAACAATCTGGTATTTTTTGGCTGAAATCCCTTGCCAAGCGAAGGTAAGCCTAGGTATATTTCTTGTTAAGAAAATAATTTATTACGTTGATTAGGGCCTCATCATGGATTTAGTAACACTCGTTTTAGCTTGCAGTCTGTATGCTGACAACTCTATTCCCTATGCCATGATACAAACCGGAACCCAAAATAATCCTCTCGTTGTTACTGTTGAAGGCCATACTAAGATTTTCAAAACGATACCTGCCGCCGTCCAATATACGCGTACGCAAAGCGCCTTAGGGAAAAACTTGGAAATTGGCTTGATGCAAATTTCCAGTCGATGGCTACCAGGAATCGGTGCTCATACCTCCGATTTATTTAGACCTTGTAAAAATCTGGTTATTGCCACACAAATTTTAGAAAAATTGCGCTTACAATGCCAATCTATTGCGGCTAATAATCCAAACACGGATATTCAATCCTGTGTACTTTCATTATATAAAACCAAAAATCGTCAAAATGGATTACCTTATGCTCATCAGGTCATCCAATATGCAAAAATACATCCTTTTAATGAACTTGCTGAAAAAGCACGTGACCCAGGAATGTTAGCTGCAACAGAAAAGCCGCCTATACCCTCTAAACAAACTCTAACAGAAAATAGTCATTCTGAAGATTATCCATCTTAGCATTACGTTATAAAACTTATGCCAAATCCTACCGTTGATTTTTATTTATTAAGTACGCTCTCTCAAGAGGATCTACATCGTTTTACCTGCCGCTTAATCGATAAAGCCTATCTTCTTCAAAAAAAAATTTTTATACAGGTAAGCTCGCATGAGGAAGGACAGCGCATAGATGAATTGCTATGGACCTTTCGAGATATTAGTTTCATTCCTCATAATTATTTAGGCATTAATTCAGTCATTGATCCACTGCTATCTGTTAATATTGCTATTAACAAGCCCAGCGTCCTAGGTGCTGAGATTTTATTAAACCTCAGCGATAAAGTTCCAACTTATTTTCCAGAATTCTCGCGTATTATTGAAGTGGTATCCGCAGAGAAAGAAAATAAAAATCAATCGCGTCAGAAATATAAATTTTATAAAGCCCAGAACTGTCTGTTAACCACGCACAATATAAGCACATCATGATAAATAAAAATTATGACTCTAAAAAGATAGAAGCTCATTGGCGAAAACAATGGGAAATGAATTCCTATTTCCAACCTAGTGGTCAAGGTAAACCCTATTGCATCGTACTTCCACCACCGAATGTCACAGGAAGCCTGCATATGGGCCATGGTTTTCAAGTCACTCTGATGGATGCTTTAATTCGATATCAACGCATGTGTGGAAAAAACGTTTTATGGCAAGGCGGCACTGATCATGCAGGCATAGCCACGCAAATGGTAGTAGAACGTCAATTGTTAGCTCAAGGAAAATCTCGACATGACATGGGACGCGAAATATTTGTAGACGCCATATGGGAATGGAAAAAGAAATCCGGCGGCATGATAACAGAACAATTACGTTATATGGGCGCCTCCATAGACTGGACTCGAGAGCGATTTACACGCGATACTGATTTCTCAGCAGCAGTAGAAAAAGTATTTATTGACTTATATGCGAAAAATTTAATTTATCGCGGTAAACGTTTAGTTAATTGGGACCCAGAGCTTTTAACTGCAGTTTCCGATCTAGAAGTTATCAATCAAGAAGAACCAGGCTACTTATGGACTATTCGCTATCCATTGCTTAATAGCGATGATTTTTTACTAGTTGCTACGACCCGACCCGAAACTTTATTTGGTGATGTCGCTGTAGCGGTACATCCTGATGATCCACGCTATCAATCCTATATTGGGAAACAGATAAAACTTCCATTAACTGAACGTGTTATTCCAGTAATTGCCGACATATCCGTAGAACCCACATTTGGGAGTGGTTGTGTAAAAATCACTCCCGCACATGATTTTAATGACTATGCAACCGCACAAAGACATCATTTAACTAATATTAATATTTTTACGCCTAATGCCCATCTTAATGAACAGGTTCCAGAAAACTTTCGTGGTTTAGAACGCTTTGCTGCAAGAAAAAAAATCATCCAAGATTTAGAACAACTAGAATTATTAGAAAAAACAGAGACTTATCTGGTAAAAACTCCGCGTGGGGATCGCTCAGGAGCTGTGATAGAACCTTATCTTACCGATCAATGGTTTATGTCGATGCAACCCTTAGCAAAACCCGCACTCTTAGCTATTAATCAAGGAAAGCTTGATTTTATTCCGGAAACCTGGCGCAAGGTTTGTTTACAATGGCTAGAGAATATTGAAGATTGGTGCATTAGCCGTCAGCTTTGGTGGGGACATCGAATTCCTGCCTGGTATGATGAACAAGGCCAATTTTATGTGGGTAAAAATGAAAAAAGCATTCGCGAGCAATATTCCCTCGATCCTAAAGTGACACTTAAACAAGATGAAGATGTACTAGATACTTGGTTTTCATCCGCACTCTGGCCTTTTGTCACGTTAGGTTGGCCACAATCGACTAAAGAATTAAAAATTTTTTATCCAACTAATGTTTTAGTCACCGGATTTGACATTATCTTTTTTTGGGTAGCGCGCATGGTAATGCTGGGACTGCATTTTACAGGTAAGGTTCCCTTTAAAGAAGTGTATGTAACTGGCTTGATACGTGATCATGAAGGTCAAAAAATGTCGAAATCAAAAGGCAATGTCTTAGATCCTCTCGATGTAATATTAGGCATTAACCTAGATGACTTAGTGGCAAAACGTACTCAAGGTTTACTGCGGGCACAAATGGCCCAAAAAATTGAACATGCTACTCGACAACAATTTCCACAAGGTATTCCTGCATTAGGGACCGATGCTTTACGATTCACTTATTGTGCCTTAGCTTCACCAACCCGTGACATACGTTTTGATTTAAATCGAACCGAAGGTTATCGAAATTTTTGTAATAAACTTTGGAATGCATCGCGCTTTGTTTTAATGCATAACACAAAACAAAAAAGGTTAAATTCTTTAGAAAATTTAACACTACCTATTAACCGTGCTTTTTATTCATTATTGCAAAACACCATTGCTAATATGCATAAGCATTTTGAAGATTATCGATTTGATTTGATGGCGCAAACCATTTATGAGTTTATTTGGAATGAGTATTGTGATTGGTATGTTGAACTCGCTAAGCCTATTTTAACCAACACAAGCTCCCCTGCATCCCAAGAAACCTTGAGCTGTTTAATTTTCATATTAGAAATTTGTTTACGCTTGCTACATCCTATAATGCCCTTTATTACCGAAGAAATTTGGCAAACCATCGCACCTTTGGCCGGAAAAACAGGGCGTAGTTTGATGATACAAACCTACCCTCAATTTGATAAAACTAAAAAAAATGATCATGCAGAACAAGACTTAACTTGGCTAAAAACTATTGTGCATACGATCCGTACTCTGCGCAGTGAAATGAATATAGCTCCGGGTAAAAAAATTCCCTTACTACTTTATAAAGGAAATAAAACAGATCGTGAAAATAGTCATATTTTTCTAAATGATATTATGAATCTAGCTAAAATAAATGAAATAAATTGGATAGTTGAAAAAGAAAAAAATACGACTCATGCCATGGGCGTAGTAGGCAACTTAGAACTACTTATCCCTATGCAAGGATTAATCAATACCGAAGCTGAAATACAACGCTTGAAAAAAGAAATTCTAAAAATAGAAAAGGAAATTGAACGCGCTGAGTCCAAACTGGCTAATACCGCTTTTGTGAAAAAGGCACCGTCAGAAATTATTGCTCAAGAACGTCAACGTTTAGCTGATTTTACTGCGACTCATACTAAATTACAAAACCAATTAAATTCATTTTCCAGAAATTGACGCTATTCGATGAGCTAAAAACTACCCCCTGGTTAAATAAACGATCTTGGGAATTACTATCTTCACAAAGAAGCTAAAACGACATCTAATATTTTTGGCATATTACGAACTCATAGTTTATCTAGATTTTTAAGATCGAAATTGTCTTTAATTAGTCGTGAGAGGTTAGGCTTAATGATTAAAATTTTACTACTAGCCATTTTTTCTAGCAACACGTAACATTACCATAATAGGAATTTAATCCTGCAATTATGCGCCAAATTATTTTAGATACTGAAACTACTGGCAGAGCGGTTAATGATGGGCATCGTATCATCGAAATAGGCTGCTTGGAATTGATCGATCGTCGTCTCACGAAACGACACTTCCATTGTTTCCTTAATCCAGGTCGCGATAGTGAACCCGGGGCATTCGCTGTTCATGGTTTGAGCACTGAATTTCTTATGGATAAACCTGTATTTAAAACTATTGCGGATGAATTGTTAAGATTTATTAAGGATTCACAACTCATTATCCACAATGCTCCCTTTGACCTAAGCTTTTTGGATAATGAATTTAACTTAACTAAAAAAAAGTATAAAAAAATTACTGACTATTGCCAAGTTTTAGATACACTTCCATTAGCACGTCAATTACATCCTGGGCAACGTAATAGCTTAGATGCTCTGTGTAAACGTTATGATATTGATAATTCGAAGCGAGATAAACATGGTGCATTATTGGATGCTGAATTGTTAGCTCGAGTTTATCTCGCTATGACGGGAGGTCAAACTCATTTGTTTAGTGATGAAAAAACCTCAGCAGATAGTCAAACTATCCTACATAAAAAAATAATAGGCAAGGTAACATTGCCCATCATTTACGCCAGTAGTGACGAATTATTAGCACATGAGCATCGTTTAACTCGCATTAGTACACTGTCCGGCCAGTGTAAATGGCCAAATAAAAATAGGGAAACGAATTAAATGCGTATCAAGTTTCTACATAAATTTATTCAACTAGAAGCATCCGGCGGTATTGCTTTAGGAATTGCCACCCTACTCGCTCTCATTCTCGCTAATTCTAGCTGGCAAACTTATTACCAAACTTTCTTAAATTTCAATGTAAATGTAGAACCTAGTATCCATTTTTCTTTTTTACATTTTATTAATGACGGTTTGATGACTATTTTCTTTTTCTTAGTCAGTCTAGAAATTAAACGCGAATTAGTTCAAGGGGAGCTTAACACACTCACTAAAGCCTTATTACCCGCCTTAGCGGCAATAGGAGGAATGTTAGTTCCCGCTCTATGTTATTTAGTTATCAATCATGGATATCCACAACTTATATCGGGCTGGGCAATCCCTATGGCAACAGATATTGCCTTTTCCTTAGGTGTGTTATCACTGCTTGGCAAACAGATTCCAGTTGCTTTAAAAATTTTCTTAATGGCATTAGCTATCATTGATGATCTAGGTGCAATTATCGTTATTGCGACTTTTTATACGCAACAAATAGGCTGGCTTTATTTATTTTTAGCGCTACTGACTTTTCTAGGCTTAATTTTATTAAACTATTATAAAATTCAACGATTTCTTCCTTATTGCTTATTAGGTATAAGCTTATGGTTACTCATACTCAACTCAGGTATCCATGCCACTATAGCGGGCGTATTATTTGGCTTCACAATTCCATTAAACAGTGACAATAAAAATTTTAATTCTTTGCTACATCATTTAATCCATCAATTACATCCATGGATTGCTTACGGAATTTTACCGCTTTTTGCTTTTGCCAATGCCGGCCTATCGTTTTCGAATATACACTTAGCAACTTTTCTCCACCCACTACCCTTAGGGATTATTGTCGGATTATTCTTTGGGAAACAAGTAGGTATTTTTGGTGCAAGTTGGTTAGCAGTAAAAACTAAGCTAGCAAAATTACCTTATAAAGTGAACTGGTGGCATATTTACGGAACCGCTTTAATTTGTGGAGTAGGTTTTACGATGAGTTTATTTATTGCTGGATTAGCTTTCAGAGAGAGTGAGTTAACCTCTTTAGTTCGGTTGGGTGTTTTTACTGGTTCAATTTTATCCGGTATTGCAGGTTATTGTATTTTATTGTTATCTCGACAAAAGTCGATACCCGCTAAAATGAATATTATTAAGCATTAAATTTCTTAACTAAAGACCATCTTTGTTTTTACAAAAATGGTCTTTATTTTTATTGATGTGTTGGACTTGATGACATAGCTTCCTTGCTATGAAACTCATTAGCCGGATCTATATGCGGGATAGGAATTACCGCTGTTGAGAATGTGCCTAATTTGGCCAAAAGCTGAGAGATATTTTGAGTATTTTTTTCTTCTAATCTATCAATTTTATCATGCACTACCATTGTGGCATCTTTTATTTCTTGGATTTTATGGTTAAACGTACTTACTATTTCCTGCTTCACATTGATATCAACTTCTTTTAATTGATCCAAAGTATTGTTAGCATAAGTTACATTCGCTTTAAGATGATTAATTTTTAAATTTAAAAACAATTCGGTAATCCCTACAATTGCAAAGCCAAACAATAAAATTGGAAGTATCGGTAATACTACAGTAGAGGCTATAAAAAGTGGAACTAAAACAAAACCTGTGCTTAATAATGCGATAGCGGCTCCGAGAAATAAAAGAATATTTTTTACTTTATCTTTTTCTTTTTGATAATTTTTATCGTAAGCTTTTACTATATCATTTTCATTTTTTATAAGTTGGTTAATAATTCGATTTTGATCTTCCCCCAGCTCTATATCAGACCAATTTTCATCAATAATTAAATTTTGACTTCTCAAGTAAGCTTTGTTTACATCACAAAGTTCTTCATATAAGTGACGACTTAATACCTGCATAATAACCTCTATTGATTAGGGATAATTTTATATTTTTGCTAAAAGTAAAAATAGCTCAATATACTCCATTGCCTGAATTTATTTATTAAGTAAATAAAAGATTACATTTTTTATGAAAAAACATCCTCCTTGTCATAAATTTTCCTACAGATAATATTATATTAATCCGATTTTCAGATCAATTACTAGTTTATAAAATATTAAGAATATAAATAAAATTTAAAATTATTATTTATATTTTTACAAATTGAAAATTTAAGTTTAATATTGAAAAAAATTTGTTTAGTGTAGTTAATTTATTCTTAACCTTCTAAATGGCTTTTAAATAATAAAAAAATATATGGAAAAAAATTCTCAAGACACATCTAAAAAAAACTTTCAACATCCGAATCGGTTAGCTTACACAAGCTATATGAGACCTTTGCCAAAATATCCAAAGGTTAATAACTTTGATAGATTAGTTTATGTCGCTACACTTTTTAAAGAAGATAAAACTTCAGCAACTAATTTTAATCATGGCACCACAAGCCCCTTTAAATCAGTACCTTCGTTTAAAAAATAAAATTATATTATATAGTTTCTAATAAAAAGCAGGGCTTAATTGGTGCACCGCATCAACAAATATTTTTACATTTTCTGGCGAAGTAAATTGTGAAATACCATGACCTAAATTAAAAACATGACCCGATCCTGAACCATAGGATTGAAGTATGCTCATCACTTCATTGCGGATATTTTCAGGATTAGCAAATAAAACTGCAGGATCCATATTCCCTTGTAAAGCAACTTTGTTGTTAAGTCTTTGTCGAGCCAAGCCTATATCGATCGTCCAGTCCAATCCTATCGCATCGCAACCAGATTTAGCTATTTTTTCTAACCACAAATTTCCACCTTTGGTAAATAATACAATAGGCACTTTTTCGCGTGTAGTCACTCTTTTCACATTAGTCACAATTTGTGACATATACTCTAATGAGAATTGTTGATAAGCCGCTGAAGTTAATAATCCACCCCAAGTATCAAAAATCATAATGGCTTGCGCTCCTGCTTCAATTTGCGCATTTAGATACAAGGTAGTTGCTTTAGTTAAGGTATTTAGCAATTGATGTAATGCCTTGGGTTCTTGATATAAGAGTGTTTTAATTTGTCTGAATTCTTTACTTCCCCCACCTTCCAGCATGTAGCAAGCAAGTGTCCAAGGACTTCCTGCAAATCCAATTAACGGGACCTTATCTTTTAATTCACTACGAGCAAGTGCAATAGCCTGCATTACATAATTTAAATCGCTACCCGGATCAGGGATTGGTAAGGCCTTAATATCGGTTAAAGTTTTTAAAGGTTTATGAAACTTAGGACCTTCTCCTTCAATAAAGTAAAGTCCCAAACCCATCGCATCCGGAATGGTCAAGATATCTGAAAAAATAATGGCTGCATCCAAATCAAATCGATGTAGCGGCTGTAACGTGACTTCACAAGCAAGCTCAGGCGTTTTACATAAAGTTAAAAAATTACCTGCCTTGCTACGAGTTGCACGATACTCAGGTAAATAACGGCCTGCCTGACGCATAATCCAAATGGGCGTGCGATCAACAGGTTGCTTTAAAAGAGCACGTATTAAACAATGTGGAGAATTTTTCATAAGTTTTATACTTTCTTTATTAAACTAATCAGCGTACGTAACTGAACTAATAACTGTTCGGCACTAAAAATAAATAAATCAATAGCAAATTGATCGGATTGATTTATTTCTAGCGATTTGAGTTGAAATTTTATTTCTTTTTTCCAATCCGAAAAAACTTCTATTATTTCAACTGCTTGTTCTTCATCCTTTTTTTTGAGAATATCAAGGCTCTTTTGAAACAAATCTTGTATTAATTGATAAATTTTTTGTACTTCAGCATGCTGATTAAAGATCAAAATATTTTGATCTGAGAAATTCATTAATGCATTCCTCATTAAAGTGATACAACGTAAAATTTCTCTCTCAGCATCTAAAATATTTTTAAAGGCTTGGCTTAAATTAGATCGACCAAATGATTCGCTCATCACCTCTTGAAATAATTTTTTTTGAATGCCTATATTATTCAATATTTTATTCTCAAAAACTTCATAAGGTTTCTCACTCTTATCATCATAAGAGAACGTAAATTCTTCTAATTGTTGAGCGAGATTTTTTTGATTCTGCAAGGTATCAATTAATATGTATCGTAATTTCGTACGTGAATGCAAAGGCCAAATAAAACGTGATACTAACAAAGCGATAACGATACCTAAATTGATCTCTAAAAAACGACTTACCACTGTATAAAAATTTGGATTTTGTGAAATAACGATAATAATTAATGTCACAGCTCCTAAAGGACCCGCTTCACTCCAAGTACTTGGACTATCCGCTATATAACTAAATACCGCTGTCGCGATACATAGAATTAATATAGTAAATACCACGTTTGGATAAACTAGCCAAAGCATCAAACTAGCGACACTAGCACCTATTACACTTCCTAGAAAACGCATATAGGATTTTTGTAAAATTGCCCCGACACGAGATTGCGCGCACATAACCACTAAAATAGTGATAACGACCCATCTTCCTTGAAGTGGAAGTTTAAATAAATAAGAAACCAATAAACCAAATAATAATGCGATAGCTGTTTTTAAACTATGGATAATTCGGTCACTATTTAATTTATGAAGCTGAAGTTGCCATTGAGTAAATTGCATAGTTAGCTCGTTAATAAAATGGATATACTCTTCGTACTTGAATTTTTGTCTACGTTGCTACTCAACTCGCAGTCCTCATGGTTATTGTATACAGCAAATAGCTGCCGTCGAGGCACTTACCAAAAATCACATTGCCGTGGGTAATAAACTGATAAGTAAGGTCTCAACCCTTAGTATTTTAAGCGCGTCGGAGTTAAAAATATCAAAAGCTCACTACGCCTGTTATTTAACCTAGTTAAACGAAATAAGCGCCCTATCATGGGTAAAGTACCTAAAAAAGGAACCCGTTGTTCTATTTTACTCTGAGAATACTCATAGATTCCACCTAATACAATCGTTTCACCATTTTTGACAATAACTTGTGTTTTAATTCCTCGTGCTTTTATTGTCGGAGCAGCAACCGTCATAATACTACTGGGTTGATCTTGACTGACCTTTAAGTCCAATATCATACACTCATCGGGCATAATTCTAGGCGTTACTTTCAAGGATAGTACGGCTTTTTTAAATATAACATTAGTCCCACCACTCGAGGCTTTTTCTTGATAAGGTATTTCAGCTCCGGCTTCTATAAAGGCGGTTTGCTGATCAGCAGTTATTAAATGCGGCGTAGAAATAACTTCAGCTGCCCCTTCACTTTCTAACGCAGCTAATTCGAGATCTAAGAAAGTATTTTGGCCTAAGTGCATTAAACGCAAGCCTAAGAATGCTGCACCATTAATAGAATGACTACCTGTGATAGGTAAATCCATAGTTAAGTATTGTAGTAAGCCATTATTATGACTGCTTACTTTACTTCTAAGCTGGGATTTTAAAAGTTTATTAACTGTATGCGTTTGTGTTGAACCAAACTGTGCTCCTAATTCTTTTTCTTTATTTTGGTCAATGCTTACAATTCGTGCTTCTATCAAAATTTGGCCGATAGGTTTATCTAACTCTTTAATAGATGCGACAATTTCCTTGAGTTGTTCAGCAGAATCTTTAATCCATAAGCTATTAGTCGGATTATCTATACTTACACTACCGTGCGTTGATAAAAGAGTATTGGTTTTATCTTTTAATAATTTACTAATATCGGATGCTTTTCTGTAATGAATTTGAACGATCTTAAAAAATAATGGGGATAAATCTTTTTTTTTCTTTTGTATGTCTGAATTAATTCTATCTTGTTTTAGTAATTGTTCAGACGTGGTAATAAACCAGCCATTAGCAATCGATCGCTTTGAAAGACCTTGTGTTTGCAAAATAGTATCTAATGCTTGATCCCAATTAATATGATGCAAATAAATACTAAATTTTCCTTTGATTTTATCATCAATAACTAAATTCTTATTATGCAATTCAGACAAATACTGTAAAGCTGAACGAATTTTTATATTATGAAAAGTTAAAGAAATAGTATTATCTTCTTGTTTATTTGAAATATTTTCATTAGCAAATAATTTACAATTAAAAGCTAACATTAAAACATAGATTAATACCATCTTCTTACGCAGAATTTTTAGCATAGAGAAACTTTCTGTCGTCCATAATCAACTTTATTATTTTATTTAGACTATTATCTTGAATTAAAATTTCATGAGCGTAAGCTCCTATGACAATTCCTCGTTCCAAACCTAAATAATCACCTAACTTAAGCTTGCAAACTTGTTTATTTGGCAATACAACCAAACCCCAATTCCGATCTTTATATGCCGCCAAAAAACCTAACATTTTTATTTTACTTAGAGAATATTTTGATAAGTTATTTTTTTCAGAGGTAAACTTAGCATCTGGTTTATTTATTTTTGATAGTACTAAAATTAAATTTTTGCTATTTAAATAAGGCGCATAGATTTTAAATGAAAAAATAATCTCTTGTCTTTGATTTTTTTGTAGCACATTGAAAAATATCCACTTGAAATTTTCTATTATTATTAATTTTTTTAATCTGGATATTAGATATAGAAAATTAAAAATATTATTATTAACACTAAAAAAATGACTTTCTATTTTTAAATAATTTAAAAAATCTTTTTTATTTTTAATTGTTAAAATATGTATCTTATTAATTTTAAAAAATGGCGTCGCAAGTTTCCCATTTAGAACATTTAAAATAGTTTTATCTATAGAATCTTTGTAATATATATCGAATTGTTTTTTTATATTTTTAATTTTTTCTTGACAAATAGAATACTCTGAAGTTATTTCTAATTGATTATTTAATTCCTTTTCAGAAGCTTTAAAATTTAAATAGCTTTTTTCCTTTTTTTCAAGGCTTGGTCGTAAATAAAGAAAATATCCTAATATACAAATAAAAAAAATGGTCGCTATGATTACAATAGATTTGAAATGAATTGACCATAAATCAATTCTTTTTAAATTAGTTTTTGCCATTTTTTATATACATCATTTACCGTATTCTAAATCGATTATCCGAATCTTAATTTTTATCAAACATCATTTGAATCATAAAATCTAATTGCAAGTCCTGAGATTTATTAAGAATCAACCATCGCAATTCATGATCATATTTAAGTTTTAAAAATTTAATCAATGTTAAATATTCTTTTTTTGAACCCGCATGCATTACTAAATTCACATAAGGCGGATGAAATTCTATTAAACGAACAAAGATATCGGGAGATATTAAATATTTAAGATGTGTTATAAAATCTAAAATTTTTTTAACTTGCTGATGATTGATCTGAACAACTTTTATAATTTTATTCAGCTCTTTTGATGCAAATTGAAGTTGTTTTATTTCTCTCACTTTGGGTGATAGTGTTTTAATCTTTAATAAAACATCTTCATAGGCTAATTGATAGTGTTTCATCTGCTGAATAATCAGAATTTTTACGGTGAATAATAAGATAAGACATGAGCATGAAATCCCAAACCAGACAATAATAAATTGCCTTATTTTTAATTTATTTTCTTGTTCACGCCAAGGCAACAAATTGATTTGATTCATATATATTTTCCTTATCTTAAAGCTAAACCGTAACTTAAGAATAAATTTAAAAATTTCTGTTCTAAATTTATTCTATTTAATCTAGAACTATATTTAATTCGATTTTGATGTTTTAATATTTGAATCTTTAATTCTAAAAACCCATCTAATTTATTTAATAAGTAGCTTAATAAGGATATATTAGACCCAATAAGAAAAAGCTCTCTTAAACTGTGATAAGGATAAGCTAGAACATATCTTTTTATACAGCGCTTTATTTGCAATAAAGTAGACTCTTGCTCTAGAGCATTTAATAGATTTTCACTATAAACCGTTGTTTGAGAACTATTCAAAAATAACAAGGCTACCTGACTCGCCCCGATATCTATTAGGATAATATTTTCATTCATCTTATCAGGATAAAAAAAACAATAAGCTCTCTCTAAGGCAGATGAACTCACTTCTACAGCAATAGGAACTAAATTTGCTTGATGAATAATATCTAAACGAAAATCTAAATGTTCTTTACGACAAGCTACTATTAAAATTTTACATTTTTCATAACTTTCAAGTGATGGTTCAAAAATTTGATAATCAAAATAAAGTTTATATAACGGACAGGGAATGAATTGTTCCAGCAATAACTCAATTGTTTCTTCAATAAACTGACAATCCGTACGATCGACATGCACCCATTTACTGCATACGAGAATATCAGGGATATTGACTATACAATTTCTTATGTAGTCTCGTTCTAGCAATGTTCTCTTTAAGCTATTGGCAATTTGAGTGACGTCTTTAGTCTGAGGAGTTCCAATTGACTTAGAAATTGCTTGAATAGCATAATGCTGAAGCTCCTGATCACAGCCTAAACTTACCCATTTAATCATGCTACTGCCTATATCCAAGCCTATAGTAGCATCAATGTCGTAAGTTTTTTTAAATCTATCCTTGAAAAAATACATACTTCTTATACTTTTTAATAGGTTATCAAAACTTATTGTTCTTTTTTATTATGCATCTAAATAATAAATTGTCAATTATTTAATACATAAATGCAAGCTATTATTTTCAAAAATACAATGATATAAAATCCACGCTACTTTCTTTTAATCGAAATAAAGTGTACAAAGACCTTATTACCCACTATTTTTATTAAAACCCTTGTTTAAAGAGGGATGCCACATACGATATGATAAAGCCCATCTAATCAACTGCTTTCATTATGAAACGATCGAATCATTTTTTCCGTAATTTTTTTTTGATGCTATTAAGCCTTTTTATCACGCTGATGGTAGCGGGAAGTCTGCTTTATATTTATATTGACAAACAATTACCCGATGTTGAGGAATTAAAATCGGTACAACTTCCTATCCCAATGCGAATTTACACCAGCGATGGACAACCTATCGCTGAATTTGGTGAACTCCATCGAAATCTGGTTAGATTGAATGAAGTCCCTAATCTAATGGTTAAAGCTTTTTTAGCAACTGAAGATCAACGTTTTTTAGAACATCATGGCGTTGATTTTTATGGTTTATTACGTGCCGCGAGTGAAGTATTACTCACAGGAAGCAAAGTACAAGGGGGAAGTACTATTACAATGCAAGTTGCACGTAATTTTTACTTATCTCGAGAAAAAACTTTTTTAAGAAAATTTACTGAAATTTTACTCTCGTTAAAAATCGAACGTGAATTTACTAAAGAACAAATTTTAGAACTTTATCTGAATAAGATTTTTCTTGGAAATCGTGCTTATGGTATCGCTGCTGCGGCACAAGTTTATTTTAATAAAACACTTAATCAACTCACATTACCGGAAATGGCAACTATTGCTGGTTTGCCAAAAGCCCCTTCTGCCATTAACCCAATAGTCAACCCAATTGCCGCAAAACAACGTCGCGATCATGTCTTATTGCGGATGTATGAGTTGGGTTATATCTCTAAAACGACGTATGAAGCAGCTATAGCAACACCTATGTTGACGCATGCACAAACCGATATAGGGGGAATGATTAAAGCACCTTATGTCGCTGAAATGGTACGTGACATGATGTACAAAAGTTTTGGCCAAGATATTTATGTAAAAGGTTATAATGTCTACACCACGATCAATTCGGCTCAACAAATTGCCGCTGATAAAGCATTACGGACTAGCTTATTAGCTTATGACAAACGGCATGAATATAGGAAACCAAAAAAAAATATCGCTCCATTAGATGCAAATAAAGTAACCCATACTTTAAATGCATTACATCGGGTTGCTTCCATCAATGGGTTACAAGCCGCTATTGTTATTTCTGTGACTGATCAAGCTATCACCGCTCTTTTAGTCAATAATCAAATGATTTTTATCCCTTGGCAAGGTGTAGCATGGACGATGCCTCACCTTGACGTGACTAATTTAAATCCTCCTCCTGAGGTCTTGAAGAATAAAGTTCATGTCGGCGATGTTATACGTGTGCAATTAACTGCCAATAATACCTGGGAATTATCACAAATCCCTAAAGTACAGGGGGCTTTAGTCGCATTAAACCCACAGACAGGTGCAATTACTGCCTTAGTCGGTGGCTTTGATTATAATTTAAGTAAATTCAATCGCGTCGTTCAAGCAGAACGACAACCTGGATCAGGATTTAAACCTTTTATTTATGCCGCTGCTTTGGCTAAGGGCTATACTTTAGCCAATGTTTTTAATGATGCTCCGCTAGTATTTGATATACCTGGTCGCGATGAACCTTGGCGCCCACAAAATGACAATCATATTTTCAGTGGCCCGACGCGTTTACGCGTCGCTTTAGCTAAATCTATCAATCTTATATCGGTTCGGTTATTACAAGCTATCGATGTCCCCTATGCATTAACTTATGTAAAACGTTTTGGTTTTAATCCAAAAAAATTACCTCGTAATCTCTCCCTTGCACTCGGAACCGGCGAAGTCACTCCTCTGGAATTAGCTCGAGCATATGCTGTATTTGCCAATAGTGGCTTTCGGATAACACCTTATTTAATTGATCATATTACCGATGAACAAGGCCAAATCATTTATAAAGCAGAACCTAAAATAGCATGTGAAGCTTGTCTACGCGGAGAAATGGAGCCTCCATTAACCGATGAAAAAAATAGTCCTTATGCACCACAAGTCATTCCTGCTGATATCGCTTTTCTCATGACTTCTGCTTTAAAAGATGTCATACGGTATGGAACAGGTTCGCAAGCTAGAGTGTTGAATCGGAGTGATCTAGCTGGAAAAACGGGTACAACCAGTGATTATGTCGATACTTGGTTTACAGGATTTAACAGTAATTTAGTGGCCACCGTTTGGATAGGTTTCGACCAACCAAGTTCTGTTCAAGAATATGGCGCGAAAGCAGCTTTACCGATGTGGATTGATTTCATGCGCGTCGCATTAAAAGGCCAAGCTGAAAAAACCATGCCACAGCCAACTGATATTGTGATAGCAAGCATCGATCCCGTTACCGGCAATCTATTACCTAACGGAACACCGGGCTCTATCTTAGAATATTTTCGTAAAGATAATTTAACAAGAATATCGACACCCGAAGAGTCAACTTCATTCAATGCGATTGATAACCCTGGTGAGATTCCTACCGATACGACTGAACCTCAAACGCAAACAGAATCTTCTATTGAAGAAAAACAGAATAATAATCCAAGCAATGAACCTGTTTTCTAAACGTAACTTACAACCTATTCTAGACTATGGCACTAAATAGAGTAAGCAACCGAGAATTACAAACCAACCGCTCTTTCTAAACTGCGTTTTGTTTGTGGCCCTTCTAATACATGTCTCAATCGACCATCAGGCCCAATAACAAATGTGGTAGGCAAACCCGATATGCCTCGTATTCCAAAACTAGCTTTCGGATCATTCACTAAGGTAGGAAATATAACACCGCTTTGTTGTATATGTTGCTGCAAATTACCTGGATCATCATAATTAAAGCCAAACATGGCCACCTGATCCGCATGTGTTCGATAAAATGCGTTTAATTCAGGTATTTCGCCCATACAATACTCACACCAAGTTGCCCAATAACTAATGACTACCCATCTACCTTTATAATTAGAAAGGTTAAAATCTCTTACAATGCTAGCTCCCCATGCCAAACTAGATACACTTAACAAAATGCTGGTTAATAGCACTAATTTAAATATTTTACGCATACTATTCCTCGCAGTAAACCAGGTTGTGACGCAACGCTTAATAATTTTATTAGGCTTTAAACTTGAGTATTTTGAATCCCATTAAACTTCAATTTTTGAAATAACTCAAGTATTTACCTCCTGTTCAATATTCACACAAGCAGATAAAACCATCAATTAAACTGACATCACTTTACGAAATTAAAAATTTAAATTTTGATAGTGCTTTCATTTTGGTAATGAGCTTGCTACCATGCCCGCTTTCGCTTAGGGGTGCTCGTCTCCTAAAACAAATCTTTTAGGAGACGAGCTGAGAAATACCCTTATATACCTGATCGGGATAATGCCCGCGTAGGAAAAGTGTATGTTAAAATCACCGGCTGTGTTGGTAAGCAACGCAAGTTTGCGCTATCAAGATAAAGTTCTTTTTAATCGATTAAATTTCCATTTGGCTGCAGGACAAACGACTTGCCTACTCGGTAGCAGTGGTATTGGCAAAAGTCGTTTTCTACAATTGATCGCCGGATTAAACACCCCATCGGCGCATATCACCACCTGCGATCAAAAAGGCTTGCTAGGTCGATTAGCTTACATGTCACAAACTAATACTTTATTACCTTGGCTAAACATTTTAAATAATGTTGTCTTAGGCCATCGCCTACGACGTAGCAACAAGCCTTACGACCAAGCCCGTAAATTATTAAAGCAATTAGGCTTAGGTGACATTTCAAATAAATACCCTGCACAATTGTCAGGTGGAATGCAACAACGCGTCGCTTTAGCACGAGTATTGTTAGAAAATCGGCCTATTGTATTAATGGATGAACCTTTTTCTGCCTTAGATGCCATTACTCGTTATCAACTACAAGAACTCACCGCACAAGCATTAAAAGATCGTACGGTATTATTAGTAACGCATGACCCATTAGAAGCATTGCGTTTAGGACATCATATTGCGATTATGTCTGGACAACCAGCAAAAATAGATTATATACATTGCAAATTTAATGATTCGCCACCGCGATCGCTTAATAAGCCTGAATTATTACAATGGCAAGCAAAACTCTTGTATCGTCTACAGGAATTACAATAATGGTTCCAATTTTTTTACGTCACCGATTCATTAATCGAATGACTCAACTACACACTTTTCTCTTGTTCACATGGACTTCAAAATTCTCTTCTAATAAACAGTTTTTTTTAAAAGTGTGCCCCTTATTTTTTCATAAAATTAGCATTCCCATAGGGTGTATTATCATCTGGGAATGTTTAATTCACTTTTTACAACTTCCAAATTATATATTACCCACGCCATTTGAAGTATTACAAAGTCTCATTAATCATGGCGCGTTAATTGGATCACAGACGTTACCAACACTGGCCGAAATTCTCTTAGGTTTATCTTTTGGAATTATATTAGGTGTCACTATTGCAATCAGTATGTGTTTATTTCGCACCTTGCATACCTTTTTACTCCCTTTATTATTGGCCAGCCAAGCTTTGCCAGTATTTGCCATTGCTCCCTTACTAGTACTTTGGTTTGGTTATGGTGTAACGGCTAAAATTATTACCACCACTTTTATGTTATTTTTTCCTGTTACTAATAATTTTCTCGATGGCTTAAAGCAAACACCGGAAAATTATTTAAACATCGCTAAGATTATGAATAGTAGTCGCTGGCAAATTCTGTATCAAATCCGTATCCCCGCCGCATTACCGAATCTTGCTTGCGGCATCCGGCTTGCAACTGCTATGGCGCCCTTAGGAGCCATTATTGGAGAATGGGTTGGATCGAATCAAGGGTTAGGTTTTTTATTGTTAAATGCTAACGCGCAAATGCAAATTGATCTCATGTTTGCGGTTTTGCTGGTTATATTTTTTTTAGGAATTTTACTTTATTACCTTGTTGATACTTTGATCAAACTGGCTCTGCCATGGACATTATTGCCTTCACATTGAAAAAAGACAAATCAATCAAAAAAAGAAACTTTTTATTTATGCCAATACAAAAAAAATTTATTATTCTAATGAGCTTTTTGTTATTCACTCGCACTGTCGTGGCTAAACCATTAACGTTAATTCTAGATTGGTTGGTTAATCCCGATCATGCGGCTATTTTTGTGGCAAAAGAACAAGGATTTTTTAGCCGAGAAGGAATACAAGTAAATATTATTGCACCGAGTAATCCTGATGATGGCCCTAAATTGGTGGCAGCAGGTCATGCTGATTTGGCCGTTAGTTATCAACCGCAATTAGTTGTACAAGCTTCAAAAGGATTACCTTTAATGCGCGTAGCCAGTTTAATAAAGCAACCTTTAAACTGTTTGATAGTAAAAAAAAATGGGCCTATTCATCAGCTTGCCGATTTAAAAGGCAAACGTATCGCTTATACATCACATGTTGAAGGAACGCTGATGTTAAGTGCCTTATTAGAAAAGGCGCACTTAACAATGAGCGATGTACAAACCATTAATGTGCAATATGATTTAACGCAAGCTCTATTAAGCAATCGCATCGACGCCGTTATTAATGTGATGCGCAACGTAGAACCTTTACAAATGCAATTTGCTCACCAGCCGGTAAAAATCTTTCCAGTCGAGTTAGCTGCCATTCCAACCTATGATGAATTAATTCTCATTGCCAATAAAAATAAATTAACTGACCCACGTCTGACTAAATTTTTGGCAGCACTCGACAAAGCAACTCTATACTTGCTCAATAACCCAGAAAAAAGCTGGCAAATATTTGCAAAAAACCATCCTGCCTTAAACAATGCGTTAAATCACCAAATTTGGCAAACTACTTTACCTTATATTGCACGGCATCCAGCTAATTTCAATAAAAAAGCCTATGCAAAATTTATGGTATTCCTATATCAAAAACACATCATCTCGAAACCTTTAACAACTAATAAATATGCTACGGAGTTGATCGATTAAAAAACTAAAGTTTGTAATAAATTTTTGTCGCTTTCAAAATAATCATGCAAGAAGATAGAAATTTCGTTACAATCGCCAGCTATGTTGTCCAATCCTAATCATCACCTATTAAAATCGTTAAATGAGGCACAACAACAAGTCGTTGCTGCCCCACAGTCCCATTTGTTGGTATTAGCCGGAGCCGGTAGCGGAAAAACTCGCGTGCTAGTCCATCGTATTGCCTGGCTGATCAATGTGGAAAATATTTCTCCGCATAATATTCTTGCTGTCACTTTTACTAATAAAGCGGCGGGAGAAATGCGTCAACGCTTAGAAAATTTACTCGATATCCCGATGCGACTGATGTGGGTAGGTACGTTTCATGGGCTTGCTCATCGCTTATTACGTCAGCATTGGGAAGCCGCTGGATTACCACAAGCCTTTCAAATATTAGATAGTGATGATCAATATCGCGTCATTAAACGAATTTTGGTTAGCCTGAATCTTGATGAAACACAATGGGCGCCGAAAAAAGTGCAATGGTTTATTAATCAACAAAAAGATGATGGAATAAGACCTAATCAAGTACCTAACGCAAATGATCCTTATACCAAAACCTTAGTTCGTATCTACCAATCCTATGAAGAAATTTGCACTCGGAATGGGGTTATCGATTTTGCAGAGCTTATTTTACGTAGCTATGAGCTTTTTATTAAAAATCCAGATATTTTGCACCATTATCAAGAACGTTTTCGACATATTTTAGTTGATGAGTTTCAAGACACTAACACCATACAATACGCTTGGTTAAAATTATTAAGTAGTGGGAAAAATTATTTAATGATAGTCGGTGATGATGACCAGTCGATTTATGGATGGCGTGGTGCGCGCGTAAAAAATATTCAAGATTTTATTCGTGATTTTCCAGATAATCAGGTGATACGACTCGAACAAAATTATCGTTCAACAGGCGTTATTTTAGCCGCTTCGAATGCCTTAATAACCCATAATGACGGCCGTTTAGGTAAAAAACTTTGGAGTAATGGTGGACAAGGTGATCTGATCTCACTTTACGGTGCGTTTAATGACTTAGATGAAGCACGATTTATTATAAACCAAATTAAGCAAGGCTTAAAAAAAGAACTACGACCTAATGAAGTGGCTGTTCTATATCGATCCAATGCTCAATCACGTGTATTAGAAGAGGCGTTAATATCAGCACAAATTCCTTATCGTATCTATGGTGGATTACGCTTTTTTGAACGTGCTGAAATCAAAGACGCCTTAGCCTATTTACGTTTAATTGCTAATCGCAATGATGATCCCGCTTTCGAACGCATCGTCAATACTCCGACACGTGGTATTGGTGATCAAACTTTACAAATGCTACGGTTGGAAGCGCGCTCTCAAGGTATTTCTTTATGGCAAGCAGCTGAATACTTATTAGCTAATCAAAGCTTGTCTTCGCGTGCAGCCAATGCATTAACTCTTTTTATCCAATTGATCAACAAAATAAATAACGAGACTCAGGCGTTAACGCTGGCAGAACAAACCGAACAAGTGCTTTATAGTAGTGGTTTGTTGAGTCATTACAAAAAAGAAAAAGGCGAACGTGGTCAAGCACGCATTGAAAATCTTGAAGAGCTAATCAATGCGACCAGACAATTTGTTCCTGAAGATAGTAGTATTTCTATTTTATCTGCCTTTCTTGCACATGTTGCATTAGAAGCGGGTGAGCATCAAGGAGACACTACACAAGAATGCGTGCAGTTAATGACCTTGCATTCTGCTAAGGGGTTAGAATTTCCCTGGGTATTTTTATGCGGAATGGAAGAAGGATTGTTCCCTCATCATATGTCTCATGAAGAGCCGGGTCGTCTAGAAGAAGAACGTCGCTTGTGTTATGTCGGCATGACACGTGCGATGCGTAAATTATTCCTTAGCTATGCCGAAGTTAGACGTTTACATGGCAACGAAAGTCATCATCGACCGTCTCGGTTTATTTCAGAAATACCCAAAGAATTATTAGCAGAAATCCGTTTGCGTACCTCTGTTATTAGACCTACATCCGCATTAAAATCTGCAAAAAATTCTAATCGTGATTCGATGATAGGTGATACCGGATTACGCATTGGACAAACCGTCACGCACAATACCTTCGGTGAAGGGACCCTGATCGATGCCGAAGGACGCGGTGAGCACATGCGTCTACAGGTTAAATTTAACAATGCCGGTACAAAATGGTTAGTCGCAAGTTATGCCAAACTAACCGCAAAATAAATATACTCTTCGCACTTGAATCTTTGTCTGTGTTGCCGCTCAATTCGCAATCCTCATGTATCTTAAATACACTGTGGTTACTTCATTTCGCGGCGCCTTGACAAAAATCCAATTGCTGTGAGAATACCTATTGATTTCAATGATTTCGGCGTAATAAGACATAAAGTGCTCCTGCGCCACCATCTCGTGCTTGAGCAGAGGAAAAAGCTAACACCCACGGAATTTGCATTAACCAACAATAGACATGATTTTTCAGTTTAGCTCCCGATTGATTTAGCTTTCCTTTCCCATGAATGATGCGCACACAGATATAACTCTGTTCACGACTCTGTAACAAAAAATTGAGCACAGTCCTTCGCGCCTGCTCTACAGTCATTTGATGTAAATCAAGATAATCAGACTGACGGATATTCCCTCGTGTTAATTGTTTAATACGTTTATTTTGTAAACCTGGCCGACTAAAAAATAATCGATCTTCTGATCCTACTGTTAACTCAGTCGGGTCAAAAAGAAGTACAGCGATTTGATGCTTCTCATCTTTTTGATTAATTAACTTTGATTTATCAACCACAGAAATAACTTTTTTTGATTTAGCTTTTGTATGAAATGACTGTGACCGTTTTACACCTGACATCGCTTTCTTAAAAAACTCAAGATCCTCTTTATCAGGCGGAGCAGGTTTACTCATACACGAGGTACCTAGGTAAGAAAAATTTTCTGAAGCATTGCGTAAAAGTATTAGAATAAACTATTATTAACACTGTGTTTAAAATTTGACTAGGAAAGAGAGTGTCTTTTTCATTGATGAATCGATTAGGTTTAACCGCAAGCTTATTATTGATAAGTTTAGGCGACCTTACTGCTTGTGCTAGCAATTATATGCGTGTACCTAATCCTTTACTATCGAACCAAAATTCTGCTATCTCCACATCAGCAGTTTCTAGCAATAATCTACAGCCTATTGCCTTACTTCTACCATTACAAGGTCCCTTAGCTAATATTGGTCAATCGGTAAAACAAGGTTTTTTGGCCGCTGCTGAGGAAAATGGATCATCACCGCGTATTATCCTCATAGACACCCGTGTTGGATCTTCGATACAAGCCGCTTATACCCAAGCCATAGCAAGAAACGCGAAAATAATTGTCGGTCCATTACTCAAACCTCAGGTGCAAAGTATTGCCAGTTTACAAACCAGCATTCCTATTTTAGCACTGAACTATTTAAATTCTGATATTAGTACACCCCCTGAGTTATACCAATTTGGTTTATCCCCTATCGACGAAGCACAACAAGCCACAAATCATGCTTGGAAAAATGGTAAACGTTCTGCACTCATCATAACTGCCAATGGCAATTGGGGATCGCAGATTGGCGAAGCCTTCGCACAACAATGGCAAACCTTAGGGGGAACTGTTGTCGGTCAACTTGTATTGTCGAAAAATCCTTCTGGTATAACCAAGCAAATGCGTCATTTTCTCCATTTTAAACCTCCCCATGATAGGCGCACCGATTTTGATGTGATTTTCTTAGCCAGTAGCCCGCAAATAGGTCGCCAAGTGAAACCTTTACTAAAATTCTTTTATGCCGGTGGCACACCGGTTTACGCTACCGCATCAATTTATAGTGGCATACCTGGATCCCAGCGTTTTGACAATGATTTGAATCAAGTTATCTTCTGCGCAGCTCCGTGGTCGCTACCTAACTGCAACATTGAACCTAATCTTTATCAGCAATTGAAGTCAGTTTCGCCTATGCATTTCAGTCGAAACTGTAAGTATTATGCTTTAGGTATTGATGCGTTTCATATTATTCAAGAACTGGGACGTCTAAACCAATCGCCACAACAAACATTGCAAGGTACAACAGGAATACTTTCATTAAATAAGCAACATCGCGTCGTACGCCAATTACCTTGTGCACAATTTCGACATGGAAGTTTAGTTCCTGTCAATTAATGACTAGGACCCTCCCTACAAAAAAATTAGGCAATCAAATCGAAGCTCTAGTTTGTGATTATTTACGACAACGAAAACTTAAATTCATTGAACGCAATTATCAGTGCCGCTTGGGCGAAATCGATTTGATTATGTCTGATCAATCTACATTGGTTTTCATAGAAGTTCGTTATCGACAACGTCACCACTTTGGCAGTAGCTTAGAATCAGTCAATTTAATTAAACAAAATAAAATTATTAAAACAGCAGAATATTATTTATTGTCCCAACAGCTATCTGAGAAAATAACTTGTCGTTTCGATGTGGTGGGTGTTAAACCCCCAACTAATAAATTGCTAGGCAATATTTCCAAACTGGACTCGGCTCAAGTAGAATGGATAAAAAACGCATTCTCTAGGTAATCTATGAATCTATTAGCACGTATTAAAACCCATTTTTCTGAGAGCATACGTACAAAATCGGATGCAGCAGAAACGTTACCTGAAATTATTTTGGCAGCCAGTGAGCTATTTGTTGAATGTCTCCTGAATAATAATAAAATTCTGGTTTGTGGTAACGGCGGCTCTGCAGCTGATTCGCAACATTTTGCCTCAGAAATGATTAACCGCTTTGAAACCGAACGTCCGAGTTTGCCTGCAATTGCCTTGACCACCGATACTTCAACGATTACCTCTATTGCTAACGACTATAGCTATAGTGAAATTTTTGCCAAACAGATTAGAGCCTTAGGTCAAGCAGGTGATATTTTATTAATTATTTCAACCAGTGGTAACTCGGAGAATATATTAAAAGCCTGTGAAGCCGCACAAAGTAGAGATCTAAAAATTACTGCGCTTACCGGCAAAGAAGGAGGTGCTTTAGCGGGATTATTGAGCTCCACTGATATTGAAATTCGGGTTCAAGGAACATCGACTGCACGAATACAGGAAACACACCTATTGATCATCCATTGCTTATGTGATTTGATCGATAAGCAATTGTTTGGTTAATTTGCCTTTTTTGTTAAAAAATAATTCCGACGTTGACTACATCTCTATAAGAACCAATACCCACATTCTGCTTAGGTGGTATTTGTCCATAGACGACTAAGGTTTGCTGCAAACCCTTTCCCACACCAAATTGCGCATCAATACCAACAACATTTCCCCAGTTAATCGTATGGGTTAGATTTTGAGTTAAGAGATATTTAATCTCTGAATGATCAGGCCCTGACATACTGCGTAATCTTGTTGTTGCTGAATACCCCGCTCCTTGATCTAAGGTCACATAATAAGGTGTATTTAAAGTACACAGCACGTAGAGGCGCGCTGTTGAATCAGTAGGAATAGATGAATCGGGATTGTATAAACCAAATATTAATGGCGTAGCACGAATAGTACATCCACTTACTACGCTTACTGAAACCAGCATTGAAGTCGCATCATCACAAAATGCTGGACTTATTGAGAATAAAAAAAATAAAGCAACGCACGCATGGGACAACAAACGCATGATTAACCCCCCTTTCTATCCATCCAATGGTCAGAATTGACAGAAAATTAATCCTTTTACTAACTAGGCTTATAATTGCAGGAAGAAGCTTAAAATATCTTTTTTAGAAATTAGCTTGAACAATAGCAAAAAATATTCTTTCTACGCTTATACTTTATTCGAACATCGTTCAACTCCCTCTTATTAAGACTAATAGATGAACGGCTTATTATCCAGTACGTTTAGGATATACAGGGGTTAATAAGTAACAGTTACCAAAACCGCGTCAGTATAAGTTCCAGTATTGACAAATTGAGAAGCAGGTATTCGGCCAAAAACGGTATAATTTCTAGTCACAGGGCCTATTACTATTGCTGTATAAGAATCACTAATTGTCACTGTGCCACCAGTACCATCTCCCCAGATGGAAGCAAATCCTGCCGTTGTGTACAAATTATAATTTAAATGAACACCTAACAAATTCATAAAGCGCGGCGTATAAGTCGTACTATTTCCCTTAGCCATACTTATTACATAAGAAGCAGTAAAAAGAACTAATGCCGAACAAGTCACTGCCACATTACCATTAGCGGTTTTTAAAGAAGTAGGAACATAAGTACCAAATGTCACTGCTGTGGTTGCAACTGAGCATGAACATCCCAGTCCTGTACAAACAGCATAAGCAGAATAGCTATAAAAATTGCATAAAAATAAAATAACCATATGTAACCAATATCGTTCAATTTGTTTTAGTAACACGACACATCTCCTAACTCGATAATCGGATCATTGGTATTAGGTAAGCGAACTGAAAAATAATACACATGATTTTCCCAATTAACTGAACCTTCTAAAAAGTGATCTTTAACTTCAGGAATGTAAACTTCACCATCATATCCGACAGGAAAGGCTTCACAATTGCTATCATTATTTAATATAAGCTCTGCCCCTACAGGCACAAAATTACCACTAGGGGTCCTTAAGTGTAACTCCACACCCTGCATACGCTTAACTGAGAACTCTGCTAAAACACCACTATGCAAATAAGGTATGACCTTTTCACGCGTAACATCGATCTCTGCATCTAATGGCAATGTTGTCGGTTCTATTTCCACGCTATTTTCTTGATAAGGCAATAATTCAGTGATTAATAAATTTCCATTTCTATCGGTCTTACCCATGAGTTGATTTTCATAATAGACATCCACACCAGGGAAATTGGGAACTTTTACCAAAGCAAAACTTTGGGTGAGTTTACGTGCTAAAAAGCCATCGCCTGCAAAATAAATAGCACTGCCGCTTGCATCTACTTCATAACTTGCTTGTCCCCTGCCTTGCCCTACGCGCGCAGTATATGCACCAATTTCAGTTTGTACAGTCACATCAGCACCTGCATAACGATTACTGTTATTGCTACCCAGAATGTTATAACCGTAGCCCTTACCTAATGGAACTGGTTTAGTAAATTGCAATAGATCTTGTATTTGATGATTTTGCCAAGTGGTTGAATTATTAATGTAATGATTCACGTCAGGAGCAAAAACGAGAGTAAGAAATGCTTGATTTGTTTGTGAGCTTCGTAAATCTCCCACAAAACCCAAACTTAGAGAAATATTTTTAAATAAATTATGCGTATAAGTAGCTGTCAATAATCGTGCTGTCGGTGTGTTGGATATTCCATTCGCAGTATTAAAATTGCGGCTATTAACCATCGTAAAGCTAGTGCTAAGCGATCCATAATTTTCTAAACTGTACCCTAAAAATAATTGATTCACGACACTGGGCGGTGAGGTGTTAGGTTGTGTCCCTAGTTGTATATAATTTAAAGTGGTTAAGCTGGTATTAAAACCATAACTAAGCTGCGGACCTTGACGAATAAAACCTAAGCCTAATAAACCACCACCGCCTGAATTATTATGCCCGCCTGCCAATGCTAAAGTAGCTACTCCATAATTATTTAATAAATAATTAGCAGAAAAACCTAAGGTTTGCTGATCAAATAATAGTTCGGCATGACCACCTAAGGTTAAATTATCAGTAATTCCGCGTTGATAGGTTCCCACAGCCAAAAAACGCCCATAGTCATTGCTATTCACACCATAATTATCGCGTACAAACCCTGCTTCATACGAAAAATCAACTAAATTGGGCTTAAGCAATTGCGGGCTGGCATAGTAAGAAAAACTTGCGACTTTGCTACGTCCCAGCAAATCTTGGGTTACTATATTCACAGTACCCGCTCCAGAAATAACCGGAATATTATTAAAAATATAAGGTCCGTTATTCACTATTTGTTGTTGATTTAAAACGCTATTGACAAATACATCGACTTTACTCGGAATAGCTGCTTCACCCTGGTAACCAGGAAGTGGGAAAGTCACTAAATTAGGCTGTGTATTAAAATTTGTGGCATATTGAATACCAGCAAAACGCGATGCACCACTCCAATAAGTCGAACCCGTAATGGCATCACCAAAACGCCAACGTGCAATTTTTTCTGGCTGATCTAAAGTCCAGGTGGTATTCAAACGTACTAACTTACTGGATTGATTGGTTAGTGAGGTAATGCTATTCACATATTTGTTATACGCGATCACATCGGCAGTCCCAACGCCTAAGCGATTAAATAAACCTAAGCCCATCAATGCGGAAAGATTCGTTTGATTGATTCCAGGAGAATTATTTCTTAAGGCAACCGCATCATAATTGAGATAGGCGCCAGGATCTTGTGGGCGTAGCGCACCTAAACGTTTACTGAGAGGATCAAAGGTTTGAATAACAAATAATTCTGGTGGTGCGAATAAAGTTAGCTGCATCGCATACTGATCTAATTGATAATGAAGACCAGGATACCAATCCAGTTTATAGAGATGATCTCGATGATAGTTAAAAGGAGAGTGGGAGTTAAATTGCATCTTCCATTGGTGTAAATCACTTTCTTCAACCCAGATCTGACCAGATGCATCTTGATAGCACTGTGTAACACCCGGCAACAATGTCCCATTTAGCTTTATTTCAAGCAACAAGGGAATTATTGAAATTTTAGCTTTTTCTTTGGATACTTGTTTTATTGGAGTTTTCTTTCCAAGCTTTGCGTTGCTATCTATGCTGTTTAAAGAAAAAATGATAAAACATGCAATTAATACAAATCTAAAGCCTATGCAAAGATGATTTTTTGCTATGTCCATTAATATTTGACAGAATATCCGTATAATTAATATTAGAATTGTTTTTTATTGTCCAAGAAAAAGAACAACGTGGGAAAACATATGTAAAAGTTGAATGTTTTTTCATTGAGTACCCTGGTTGATTAGACAATAATTGCCATTGATTTACAAATAAAGAAATATTGCCATCATTATATAAATTTAATTTCATATGGTGTGCATCTAAAACTTTGATTGACCAAACTGCATTCTCAACCATGTGCAGTGGCTGCACAAATAAAGGGAGTGAAATATCCATTAAAAAATATAATGTTTGGCCTAATTTTTTTTGTCTTGGTTGTTGCACTTCTTTTAAATGCACTCGATAAGCTTTTTGCACTGTATTATAGGTAGGGTGTTTTAAAGCAAAACGTATAATTTGGGTTTTGTGTGCGGGTAAGGCAAATAATGGCGGTGTAAGCAAGATGTCATGTGAAATCTTATAAATATCTTTAGCCTTGGGGCTTTGTTGCCAATCAAGTAAACTTAATTGGAATATACTACGTTCACCACTTCGATTAGCCACTTTAAGCACGCCTATCCTTTGACTAGGAGATAAAGAAAGCTGGACAGGGGTGACTTCTAAAACGTTAGCACTAACGACTGGTATAAATAAGGCAGCCAGAATACTAAACCTAGCAATATAGTACTTTATTTTCATTTTGCACTGATCCTTTACAATCCTTTTTATAACTTAGACCGCTAAAATCTTTTAATGAAATTTATAAAATCAATTAGCATAATTAAAGTACCATTTATATATTTCGTCAGGATACTTTTTAAATAGAATAATGTCAGTAAGTAACGGTTATTAGTACAGTGTCATTATAACTACCTGTCGGAGGAACTGTCCCGGCAGGTATTCGTCCGTATACAGTAGATAATTGAGCTGTTCCACTACCTGTCAAATTGACTGTATCCGTAGGTGGAGTATTTCCCCAATTTGTTGTGCGCCCTGCATTTTGATAAAGTTGATAGGTCAGTGTTCCTGAAGGTGTTCCCGTCATAACCCTGTTAGTAATGGTTGCACCACTACCTGTTCCCGCATTTAAACCAATGTTATATGCAGTACCATTGTTACAAGTCACCTCAATGCTACCCGTTGCATCATTTTGAACTCCTGAATAGTTACCGAAGTTTACTGAAGTGATATTACCAAAGACACAAGTTGCATTCACTGTCGCGTTAACGGGTAAATTTGCCGTTACTGTCGCAGCAAATGCAACTGGATTGAAAAATAAAATTAACAATACCAAAAAGACGGTTTGTGCTCTAAACATAATCAACTTCCTTATTAAATAAGACCTACAGCACAGGAATAGAGTATAATGTTCTATACTACTGATCAAGCAATGATTAAATTAATTTAATCATTGCCTATAAAATAATCTGATAGTCACTTATATTAAAATATTACAAAAAGGGTCACTCGATCTAAATAGGTACCTGCACTTACCACTTGATTGCTAGGAATTTCTCCATAAATAGTAATCACTTCGGCAGATCCAGTTGCTATTTGATGCAAAGTATTTTGGCCAATCGCTCCACACATATGTTGATGGCTTGCATCTTGAAAAAGATTGTAATTGAGTTGTTCACTTCCTCCTTGTTTAGTTAATGCTCGATGGGTTTCTGATGCACCTACACCTTGCCCTTTACCTATACCTATATCATAAGCAAGATTTTGTAAGCAGGTTACCGTAATAGTGCCGATAACATAGTCTGGATTAGAAGTTAGTGGATAATAATTAGGGAATTTCAGGTTTGTTGTTGAATCAAATGTACAATTCGCTCCACCACCTACGGTAGCCATCACCGCTAGTGTATTGTTAATAGTTACACACATCGCATCTTGAAGAACTAAAAAAAGCAAAAACCCGATTGCAAACTTGATCAAAGAAGAAAGCATAATACCCCCAATGAGACCTAAAGCTTTTATAGTTTTTTATAGATTTGTTTGATAATTAGTTTTTTATTAAATCAGCTGTTTTTAGGTCGCTTATATAAATATGCGGAATAATTTATAATCGTTAATTTATTCTAGTGAATATTTGCCGATTTAACGAATAAGGCTGGTTTTATGCTTGAAGAAATGGTGAATCCGACATCTGCTATCGATCTGATCGATTTGGGTCTCATTCAAGTTAGCGGTAAAGACGCGAAACCCTTCTTACAAGGTCAATTGACGTGCGATGTCGAAGAAATTAATGCAAAACAGAGCCAATTAGGGGCACACTGTGATGGCAAAGGACGAATAATTGCGCTTTTTCGGTTATTTTTTTACCAAAATGATTATTATTTTTTGTTACAAAAAAGTACGTTGCCGCTATTACTCGCTTCTTTACAAAAATATGCTGTCTTCTCAAAAGTAACATTAACGGACGTCAGTCAAGATTGGCAAAAAATCGGCCTTTATGGTCCTTCTATAAAGAACTTTCTCAATGAACAGAAATTATACTCAAGCAAAGAAAATGGAATGGCAGAACCTGATCATAAGTTAAGCTTATCTATTCCAGGACCTGTGCCCCGCACCGTTTTACTAAATCCTATTACTGACTCTCTCCGTTTTATCGATAGAAAATTTTTTCAGCAAAGTGTTAATCATTGGCACTTATTAGACATAATGGCTGGAATACCCATTATTTATCCTGAAACAAGTAGTCAATTTACACCCCATCAATTGAACCTGCCTGAGCTAGGTGGCGTTAGTTTTAACAAAGGCTGTTATATTGGTCAGGAAATTATTGCTCGCACTCATTATTTGGGAAAATCAAAAAGTCGACTTTATCGAGTGAGTTTTGAAACCAATAGCTCCATCCTGCCAGGAACCCCACTATTTGATAGTGATCAAAAGATCAAAAAAGGCACTCTGATTATGTGTGCAAAAGAACTGAGTAATCGCTACCAGGCCTTAGTCTGTTTGCAAACTCAAGCGATTTCCCATAGTATCAGAATAGAGAGCCTTGAAGGTCCAGTAATAAAATTTTTAGAACTGCCCTATTCTACTAACTAGAACTAATAATATGCTTACAACGCACAAAAAAATATTGGGTTTAATTCTATTATTGGGGATGAGTAATGTGTTGGCCGGTACTCCTTCTAACAATACCTTCCCTTCCAAGCTTAACAATTCAGAAAGCAAAGCCATTGAATTTGCTAAACAAGCAGGATCAATCGCAGGTGTCGCACAGGCTTGTGGCCAGAATCTAGGAGAGTTTTCTGCAAGAATTACCGAAGCGATTAATAAGTTATCTAGTGGCCCCGCTGATCAAGCGGCAGCTGCTCTGGTCTATCAACGTATTAGCCAAGAAGCGCAAATGGCTGAGAGAAAAAGCCAGACTATCCCTTGCATGAAGGTTTTACAAGATTTTCAAAACTTACCCATCATGAAATCTGACTACAAAACTAAGGTTATCAATCAACTTAGCCCTTAGAATCTGAAAGCAAATAGTTTAAACTTCTAACTGTTGTGGATTCGAGTCACGAATAAAAAATAATAAGATTAAAGATAATAAAATATAGACCGGTAAAATGCTTAATGCATGACGATAATCTATCGCTGAAAAATAATGCACATCTGCTAGCAACTTGCCATGCCAATTTGCATCTAATAATTTTCCTATCAATGGTTGGGTTAACGCGCTAAAAATAATATCGCCTGTATTTATTAAAGCGATTATCGTCGCCGCAACGGTTATTTTATTTAATTCTCTACCCAACGCAAAACCAAGCATAAATGCACCTGTACTAAAACCAAATATAAATAACAACGTCCCCAATAACCAAAGAGGCAAATAATTCACATAAATAATCAGTGTAATGGTTACTAAGGCTACAAAAGCATTAATCAACATCACTGGAACACGTTTATTTAATCGATCCGACCATAAGCCTAATAATGGGCTACCAAAGGCCAAACCTAAAAAAATTAAAGAGGTCAATACAGCCGCTTGCGTGTGCGTAGCGTGATAGCTTACTTTTAAAAAAGGAATACACCAAAGACCAGCAAAAGCATCAATGGGTGAAAAAGCCAATCCACTATAGAGTGTGATAAGCCAATTTTGTTTATTATTCAACACCATCCAGACATCATGAAATGAAAATTTTTCTACTGTTCCTGTTTCACCTAGTACTCCAGCCGGTTTATCACGAACAATAAAATAATATAAACCGGCTAAAATTAATCCACTCACGGCACACAAATATAAACTTTGTCGCCAACCGAAGGTGTTAACCGCAAAAGATAAAGGGACCTCACCTGCAATGGCACCTAGCATAGCTGCCGTAGCCAATAATCCACCCACAAAGGCAAATTGATTTGGCTTAAACCATAAACTGGTCATTTTCATATAACTAACAGTAGCAAAAGCTGCACCGACACCGATTAACACCCTAGACCAAGTCGCTATATTTAAACTATGTGCCTTAGAAAAAATATAAATACCTGTGGCACATAAAAGGATAGCGAGAGTAGTTAATAGACGTGGACTATAACGATCTAATAAAACACCTACAAAAAGTTGAGCTAACAAAAATGAATAAAAAAAACTAGCCGCCAAATTACCTAATCCGGTTCCTTGTATTTGAAATATATGCATCAATTCTTCAGTCATGATACTAGGAGAAACTTGCAATATATATTTATAAAATAAAAAAGCGGCTGCTAGTGCAATCACTAACCAGGGATACCAATGATGGGCAGTAAAATGTTTTTTCTCGCTCTGCATAACACACTAAACCTTAAATTTCATTTAGCGGAGCATTATGTCATTATTAGTCAAATTTTGCACTTCTTATCAATTGACAACCCAAAAAAATTGAATTGCTCCCGCATCAAGCCCTCATGATCATTCTTTTAGAGTTGATAATTTATGTGGAAGCATTTCTTCGATTTTAATCAATATTTTTTGTTTTTCACTTCCTGGAAAATGAAGGCGTATAATGCGACTTATTTCTGCCCCGGTGGCACAGTTGGATAGCGCAGTCCCCTCCTAAGGGACAGGTCGCCGGTTCGAATCCGGCCTGGGGCACCAATTTTTTGCAAGGCCATAAAAAAAATGACTCGCTTCTAAAGAGGTCTACTGCTATTGATACAATCCTACGTAAGTTATGGCTATGTTGAATAAAACAGCTGCATTACAAATTTTGAGTTTTGTGGGCAAACAATTCGTTATTCAAGCCACTCATGCTGCAAATCATCGCGAATTAAAAATTGGTAATGATTATAAACAACCCGCTCCAGATTATGTTATGCTACGGTTAGATAAAATAACAGGAAGTTAAAATGAAAGATTATCGCTTCTACTTATGGATAGCTTACCTCTCGACAGCCGCTATTCTCTTAATTAATCTGTTAACTTCCCTGATTCGGTATTATAAATTATTTAAGAAAAAGCGTCGTATTACGTCGTTAATTCCCAAAAAATAATGTTAAAAATTTGGCGGAAAAAAAACTTTTTGGCTTATTTACTATGGCCATTATCATTTGTTTACGGCATTTTTATTTATTTACGCCGTAAACTTTATCAGATGCATTTTTTAAAAATAAATTATCTCTCGGTCCCCGTCATCGTCGTCGGAAATATTACTATTGGAGGAACAGGTAAAACACCCGTTGTAATACGACTCGCTCGGTTTTTAAAAGAAAAAGGCTGGCGACCAGGGATTATCAGTCGCGGCTATGGCGGTAACACGCAGCATTTTCCTTGTTTAGTACATCAAAATAGTAATGCCCGTGAAGTAGGTGATGAACCTTTATTGATTGCACAACACACTGCCTGTCCAACCATTATCGATCCGAATCGTAGCCGCGGCGCTAAAAATTTACTAAAGCGTTCAAATTGCAATATTGTCATTAGTGATGATGGCTTACAACACTTAAGCTTAGGTAGAAATATAGAAATTATTGTCGTCGATGGTGAAAGACGTTTTGGAAATAATTTTTGTTTGCCTGCAGGACCACTACGTGAACCTGCTTCGCGTTTGAATTCGGTCGATTTCATCGTCAGCAAAGGAACCGCACGAGTTAATGAATTTAAACTGTCCTTAATTCCCGATTATTTTTATCCGCTTATTCAACCTAAAAATAACTATACCGCAGCGCATTTTCAAAATAAAAAAATACATGCCGTAGCTGGAATTGGTAATCCTAGTCAATTCTTTAACTCATTACGTAAACTAGGCCTTCAGATCATTGAACACCCTTTCCCGGACCATTACTTATTTAAGCCTCGCGATTTTAACTACGGTAAGGATGCCATTATAATAATGACTGAAAAAGATGCCGTAAAATGTGTAGGTTTTGTTGATGCCAGGCTTTGGTGCTTAAGAACAAAAACAGAGTTAGACAACCAATTTCTAAATGCCCTATTGAATCGAATTACTGCAATAGATAAAAATCTAAAATCTTCTTTAAACTAGTTTTAATATCAATATACGGCTGCCAATCAAGTTGCTGTTCAGCTCGTTTAATCGATGGTATACGACGTGCTATATCTTGATAACCCTCCCCATAATACTTATCTGAATTTATTGTTTGTAATTGAACTTTTTTTGCATAGCCAGCATAATTTGGGTAGGTTTTAATTAGCTCTAATAATAATTCGGCTAATTCGCAAATTGAAATATCGTTCCTCGGATTACCAATATTAAAAATAGCTTGATCAGCACATCCATTTTCATTCGCAATGATTTTTAATAAACAAGCTATACCATCGTCAATATCAATAAAGCTACGTCTTTGTTGCCCTCCATTTACCAGTTGAATCGCTTCACTCCTTAATATATTTCCGATAAATTGACTGACAACTCGAGAGCTCCCTGGTTTAGGATTGTGCGGATCATCGAGCTTGGGTCCTAACCAATTGAATGGTCTAAAAAGCGTATAACATAATTCGTTTTTTAAACCGTAAGCATGAATCACTCTATCTAGCAGTTGTTTACTACAGGAATATATCCAACGAGGTTTATTGATAGGTCCTAGCACAAAATTACTGGTCTCTTCATCAAATATTTCATCTGTGCACATTCCGTAAACTTCAGAAGTAGAAGGAAAAACAATACGTTTTTTATGTTTAACACACAAACGAACTATTTTTAAATTAGCTTCAAAATCAAGCTCAAAGATACTTAAGGGATTTTTTACATAGCTTGCCGGAGTAGCAATAGCAACCAAAGGTAAGACAACATCACAATTTTGAATCTGTTGTTCTATCCATTCGACTTCATGTTTCATGTCGCCTTTTTTAAAGGTAAGACGCGGGTGCTTAAGAAACTCTCTGATTTTGTTATCGGTTAAATCCAAACCGATCAGATGCCAATCTGTTTTCTCTATACAATGCTCTAGCAGGCTACTACCAATAAAGCCATTGATCCCCAGAATTAATATTTTTAAACTCATATTTTACTACTTAAACTTAGTTATATTTTTAAAAACGCAATAGAGAGAGTCTTCAATTGCACGATGCTGCTCAACAAACCTATTCATTCGTATCATCAATAATTTTTCTAATAACATAACGGGGTCGATGACGCACCTCTTGGTAAATACGTCCAATATATTCACCCATAATACCTAAACCCATTAACATTATTCCCATTAAGAAAAAAACTATTGCAAACAACGTAAACACGCCTTCCACTTCGGGCCCAATAATAATCCGTCGTAAAAACAAATAGACAACAAAAAAGCTACTTAACATTGAAATAAATAATCCTAGCATGGTAAAAATCTGTAATGGCAATAAAGTAAAACTCGTCATCCAATCAAAATTCAAACGTAACAAACGATAAAGATTATATTTGGACTCACCTGATTTACGCGCATCGTGCGCAACTTCAATTTCAGCAGGAGATATCGAAAGCCTATAGGCTTGTGCTGGAATGAATAAAGAAGTTTCCTTACTCGCTATCATTAAATCAATCAGTGCACGTCGATAGGCTCTTAACATACAGCCTTGATCACTCAAACGAATCTTAGTCATCTTATAGCGCAACCAATTGTTTATGATAGAGGCATAACGCCGAAAAAAAGTATCTTGTCGATTTTTTCGTATACCTCCCACATAATCATGCCCTTCTTCCATGAGATTAACTAACCGATAAATTTCCTCAGGTGGATTTTGTAGATCCGCATCTAAAGTAATAATAATTTCTCCTCTTACACGTTCAAAACCTGCCATCAAGGCCATATGTTGGCCAAAATTACCATTAAAATGAATAATACGGATTTGTTCCGGGCGCCTTTTTTGTAGTTCATTCAATTGATCGTAGGAATCATCCTGACTTCCATCATTAACAAGGATAATCTCGTAGGGTTTATCTGACTTGTCTAATGCCGCAATCACCCGCTGATACAGTTGTTCCAAGTTTTCGGACTCATTATAAACAGGTATAACCACACTGATATAGGGTTTATTCATTTTGCTAATCCTCTTTATCATTAATACTATTTTTTATTTTCTTTTTTTCGATAGGATAATTGCTTAATAAAACATTTTGTGGTGTCTTTGCAAGCAAATAAATTCGATATTTTTTTTGTTTATTAATCTGTTGATAAACTTCTTTGCTAGTTATCATATAAATACGCTGCGAACTATTCCATGCAGGCCAGAAATTAGCATCTTTTAGCATCCACTGGCTAGTATCTTGGTGTTGCATCCCAAAAGCTAATTCCCCATCCACATTGACTGTAAATACTCGTTGATTCAAATAAAAAGGCAAATCTTGATAATAATCATGGTAGGCCACTATTTTATCATTAGGTTTTAATAAAGGCTTGAGCACTGCGACTAAAGGCTTTATAGAGCGAGTATCAAACTGAGGAATACTAACAGAAACAACCATAAAACTAACCACACTGCCTATTGCCAAGCTTGTAAATGCCATACTAGATTTTTTCCGAATAGCAAATAAGCTTGCTACTATACTGGCTAATAGAAAAACACTATAACTTGTTATCAAAAAAAGTCTTGTGCTTTGTGACAACTTAATAGAAGCATCGTTTATTAAACAGAAAATACCCATTCCTCCTAAACCTAGCCAAACTAAAGGTACAGCGATATAGCCCCATATATTATTCCAACTTCGTTGCCAGTGAGTAGAAAGATAATGACCCACTAATAATGCCAGTGCAGGAAAAATAGGTAAAATATAGGGTATTAATTTAGAATGTGAAAAGGAAAAGAAAGTAAAAATGATACCTATCCAGAGTAAAAGAAAAATATAATTATTTTTTTCCTTAAATTGTTGCCAATTTCGAGGAAAGTGATTCAGTATAGCTTGAGGTAAAAAACATATCCAAGGTAAAAACCCGGCGATAAAAATTGGAATAAAATACCAATTGGGTTGATAACGCTGTGCAATTAAAGTGGAATAACGCAAAAATTGCTGGTCAATAAAATAGAATTGAAAAAACTCAGGATTTCTTGCCTGAACCAAAATATGCCAAGGTAAAACTAGTAATAAAAATAATAAAATTCCACTAGGAAGATAACATTGCTTCAATAAACGCCACTGATTAAACAATAATATCCAAAATCCAATAATCATAGTTGGAAATACTATGCCGACTAGTCCTTTTGTGAGCACAGCTAAGCCTGCAAACAGATAAGCACTATAAAATAACCATCGACGACTTAAGCTTGGCGGCTGATTGGCGGCAAGTAAAAAAGCTAACAAACTTCCTGATAAACAGGTCGATAAAGTCATATCGAGTGTTACCATCCGCGCTAATGCAAAATAGAGCAGACTGGAAGCAAGGATAATGGCACTTAATAATCCGGCTCGTCTTTCAAAAAGAATTCGACCCGATGCATAAACGAATAAGCAACCTAATAATGCCACAATAGCGTTAGGTAAACGAACCGTCCATTCACTAATAGACGGCAAATAGCGACTTCTTTTAGGCTTATTCAATGCTTGTTCTGTTTGGACAATCAGTGGGTTAAAGATTTTAATCGCGCCCGCTTGTAACCAGTAAAACAAGGGAGGCTTTTCAAAATATTTAACTCCATTCAGATGCGGTGTGACAAAATCATGCAGAACCAACATTTCTCGCGGAATTTCAGCATACCTCCCTTCATCCGGCACACTCAGTGGCCTAGTTCCTAAAAATAAACCGAATGCTAAAGTAATACCCACTGCTAGTAAGATTAAATCAAAATACCAGCTTCCTTTACTGAGTTTAGCTTGAATGATCGACATTTTTTACTACTGCCTATTGTGGATAGGGGTTAATAAAGCTAAAAGTACTTGCAAGATGTCGATTCCCATCTTGAAGCACAATGAATATAATAGGGAAAATTTATAACGGTTCTAGAGAGGAAAAGCAATGAAAAATCAACATATCGCCGTAGTTTTGTCGGGATGCGGGGCCTTAGATGGCAGTGAAATTCATGAGTCCGTACTGACTTTGCTAGCTTTAGATCGTGCTGAATTAGCCTATCAATGTTTAGCTCCTAATCTATCTCAGACCCGAGTAGTCAATATGATTGATGGTAAAACTCAAGAGCATGTGAAAAGAAATATACTGGAAGAATCCGCTCGTATTGCACGTGGAAAAATTAAGGACATTGCCTTAGCTAATGCCGATGACTATACCGCAATGATCTTTCCGGGTGGTTTCGGCGCCGCATTAAACTTGTGTAACTTTGGTTTGAATAAAGAAAATTATTCCTTACAAGCGAATGTTTTTAAATTTGCTAAAGCCATGGTAGAAGCAAAAAAACCTGCCGGATTTATTTGTATTGCACCGGTTTTAGCGCCGAAGCTTTATCCAGCCGGTATCAAAATAACCATAGGAAATGATAAGGCCATTGCAGAGATATTAGAAAAACTAGGTGCCCAACCTATTCCATGTGCCGCCACAGACTGTGTCGTGGATAAAACTCATAAATTAGTTACCACGCCAGCCTATATGTTAGCTCGCTCAATTAAAGAAATAGCGATGGGTATTGAATGTTTAGTAAAAGAACTCTCTCTATTGTTGAATACATAATCTCTTTTACCAATGAACCGATTTAGACCGATACGCAGTTTTGTACATCGTCAAAAAAAACTAAGTCAACACCAGCAGCTCGTTTTTTCTGCCTTATCTGATCAAAACAACTTACCAACCCCCATAGATTTTAAACGCTTATTCGAACGCGAAGCATGCATTATATTAGAAATTGGTTTTGGGATGGGTAATAGTTTATTGGAGCAAGCGCTACAACACCCAGAAAATAATTATCTAGGGATAGAAGTTCATCGGCCCGGAATCGCATTACTCTTAACACAAATCGAAAAATTTAAGCTGAAAAATATTAAAGTTATTTATGCAGATGCCACAGAAATTTTAGCTCACTCCATCCCTAACTATAGTTTAGATGTAGTACAAATTTTTTTCCCTGATCCCTGGCCAAAAACCCGGCACCATAAACGACGATTGGTACAAGCAAAATTTATTGAATTATTACATGAAAAGCTTAAATTAAATGGAAAATTACATCTCGCCACGGATTGGCAAAATTACGCTCAACATATGTTAAAAATTATGGAAAATACACCACAATGGCAAAACACTGCTGAGAAAAATCAGTTTACACCCAGACCCCCTACAAGGCCGATGACTAAATTTGAAAAACGAGGACAACAACTAGGTCATGCTATCTGGGATCTCGTTTTTATTACACTTTAATCTTTTTTTATTATGTTAATCACTCATAAACATAGCGAGTAAATTATTATAAAAGCGTTTGCCAAATTCTGTCGTTTCCATTGCAAATGTATCATAGGTAAGCAACCCTTGTTGCTTCGCTTTGTGTAAAATAGGCTGAATACTTGAAAAAGATAATCCTGTTCGTTGCTGAAATAATTCTGCTGGGATCTTTTGAAAAAGCCTTAACGCGTTTAACATAAATTCAAAAGGCAATTCTTTGGCTAGAATAAATTTTTCTTCCGCTAAAAAATGATTCTTCTGTGATAAGTAAGTTTTTGGATTTTTTTGTTTCCAAGCACGCTTAATAGTCATTTTTTTATTATCGGTTAGTTTACTGTGCGCACCTGCACCGATGCCTATATAATCACCAAATTGCCAATAATTACGATTATGATTGCAATGGTATCCCTCTTTACTAAAAGCAGAAATTTCATAGTGCTCATAAGCTTTTTGACTAAAAATTTCTTCGCCTCGTTCTTGTAACTCCCCCATCGTTTCTTCTAATGGTAATTGCGGCGGCCTTTGATAAAACTCAGTATTTGGTTCAATCGTCAATTGATACCAAGAGATATGTGTGGGTTCCAATGAAAAGGCAATCTGCAAATCTTTTAAGCCTTCCATGATACTTTGTTCCGGCAAACCATGCATAAGATCGAGATTAATATTAGTAAATCCTGCTTTTTTAGCTGCAATGACGGCTTGAATCGCTTCATCTCCATCGTGAATACGACCAAGGCGCTTTAGTTTTTCAGTTGAAAAACTTTGAATACCTAATGAAAGTCGATTGATACCTGCTTCACGATAAGCATAGAACCGCTGATATTCTACCGTTCCTGGATTTGCTTCTAACGTTATTTCGATAACATCAGAAAACTTTAAACGTTTAGCAAGTGCTACTAACAAATAGTTAAGTGTGTCGGGTGAAAATAAACTAGGAGTACCTCCACCCATAAAAATACTGGTGATGGGTCGATCGGGCAACTTTTCAAGATCTTGCTCTAAATCTGCAATCAATGCATTGATATAATTTTTTTCTGGTAACTCTGATAACAAAGTATGTGAGTTAAAATCACAATAAGGACATTTTCGAATACACCAGGGAAAATGAATATAGAGCGACAAAGGCGGTAAAGTTAGCATACATCTTGAGGTATGAGAATAATACAAATTTTACTAAAATAGCGGCATGATTATACCATGGGCAAGCTCAATTTTTGCTTTAATTGATAAAAATCTGTCCAAGGGTCATGTTTAAGCTGAGCTAATCGCTGAGGCAAGTTTTTTACGGTGAAGCTATCCGATTTAATTCGAGCATTTAATTCCTCCCAAGCCAAAGGAGTAGCTACGGTGGCATTTTCCTTAATACGAGTTGAATAAGGCGCAATGCTGCTAGCACCGCGTTGATTTCGAAGATAATCCACAAAAATCTTTCCTCTACGCTTTGTTTTGCTCATATTCGCAACAATAAGTTGTGGATTCTGTATAGACAAATACTTTACAAACGTATGGGAAAATACTTTTATTTTATCCCAACTATACAATCGTTTAATAGGCACTACAACATGTAGTCCTTTACTACCGGTTGTTTTAACAAAACTTTTCAAGTTAAGCTTCTGTAAATGATCTTTGACTAAAAAAGCAGTTTCAATAACGCTTTTCCATTCGACTTGCAATCCCGGATCAAGATCGAATGTAATAAAATCGGGTTTTTCTATTTTATCAATTTGACTAGCCCAAGGATGAATTTCTAAAACCCCTAATTGTATTAAAGCCATTAAACCAGACTTATCCTTAATATAAAGATATGGCTCCGATTTATCGGTTTTATCTGGCAAAGTTACCGCATACAGATCCTGCGTTGCTGTCGTTAAATGTCTTTGATAAAAACAATTTTTCTTTTGGCCGTTGGGACACCGCAACAATGTTAATGGCCGTTTTAAAATATAAGGCAATATCCAATTTGCTACGGTATTATAATAATTGGCTAAATCTAATTTAGTGAGGTTTACTCCGGGATATAATAATTTATCGGGGTGAGATAAATGAAAGTTTATTAATGCCCTGCTATTTTTAGCTAATTTTCTCCTATTGAGCTGACGCATTTCTTTAGAACTACTCCTTGATAATTTCTTTCGGCCTTTTATCGCTGCGTAATCCTTTAAAGCTGGGATGGCGTAGCACACCTGCTCGCGTCCACTCAGTAAATTCTACTTCAACGATAATTTTTGGAATAACCCAAGACACATCGCCTATTGCTGCAGGGACATCCTTAAAAGGTATTTTATCCGTTTTATATTTATTAAGTAGTTTTCTAATCTTTTTTAAAGAATTTTCATTAAAGCCAGTTCCAACTTTGCCACAATAAAGCAATTCCTTTCTTTTACCATGCACCGCTAATAATAATGAAGCAAAATAATGTCGATTTCCCTTTCCTAGTGTAAATCCTACCACTAAAAATTCTTGTCGTTTGCTACATTTACTTTTAAGCCAATTTCGATTTCTTCCTGGTAAATAAGGACTTAGTTTCTTTTTTGAGATTATTCCTTCTAAGCCTTTTTTACACGCTTTTTTAAAAAAAATATCGCCCTCTCTTCCATCAATATGCGCGCTAAAAATAAGCTTATTATTATTTAATGGAATTAATTTTTGTAATAATTGCTTACGCTCCTGTAAAGCACATAAACTTAAATCCATACCTTGATAATAAATCAAATCAAAGACAATATAACTTAATATTGATTTTTCTTTTTTATTAATTGAATTAGATAGCAATTGGAAATCAGATTGTTTTTTATTATTTATCGCAATGACTTCTCCATCTAGAATAGCTGATTTTAGATTTAGCTTTTGAACTTCCAGCTGTAATTCTTTAAATTTTTCTGTCCAGTCCTTTTGATTTCGAGTCAGAAACTTTATTTTTTTATCTTTAATAAAGCAAAGTAGACGATAACCATCAAATTTTACCTCATGTAGCCAATCATCTCCGGTAGGTGGTTTTTCGACCAATGTTGCTAATTCCGGCTGCATCGAATGAGACATGTGTTTTTTTCTGGCTTTGCTTAGCGTAATAGTTTTAGGTTTATCGGGTAAATCTGTATGGGATTTTTTTGCTATTCCCTCCAAAGATCGCCTGCTAATCACACTATTAGGTTTCGCTTGTGTAATATCATACTGTTTTTCTGATCGTGCAAACTTATCTTTTACCTTAATAAATAACCAATTTTTTGGATTATTTTTAATTCGAACTAAATGCCAAGCCCCTTTTAATTTTTTCCCTTTTAAAATAAAACTTAAATGTCCTTTTTTATAAGCAAAATTAGCATCTGCCGTTTCGAATACCCAAGTACCAACATCCCAAAGCATCACCGTGCCCCCACCATATTCACCTTTGGGAATGATGCCTTCAAATTTTGCATATTCAATGGGATGATCTTCTACCTGTACCGCTAAGCGCTTAATTGAATTATCTAAGCTAGGCCCTTTAGGTATCGCCCAACTTTTTAAAACGCCATTTAATTCCAAACGTAGATCATAATGCAAATGACTAGCGGCATGTTTTTGAATAATATAAATTAATTGTTTGTTTTTTTTAATGCTGCCATAGGGTTCAGAACTACGCTTAAAATCTCTTTTTTTGCGGTATTTTTCTAAAGACATAGCTATCTATCCACGTTTTTTAGATGTTTTCTGCTTATTTTTTTCTAAGCTTTTTTTCAATAAATCCACAAAATCAATGACATTGCTTTTCTTAAGCTTGGTTTTTATTCTCTTTGCAGAAACTTTTTTATGATGAATCTTAGCTTCTACCCATTTTGATAAAGTTTCTCTAAATACATCATGATAGTCTTTCGGATTCCATTTGGTGGTCATACCATTCACCAATTGTTTAGCAATCTCGATTTCTTTAGCTGAAATTTTGTAGGCCTTTACATTAGCCGAGGGAAATTCAAAATCCGCTACTTTTCTAAGTTCTTGGTGATATCTAAGCAGATTCAGTACAAGCGCGTTCTCATAAGGGATAAGTGCTGCTAAGTACTCGCGGGTATGAATAATAACTTTAGAAATTCCGACTTTTTTAGTATCTTTTAAGATTTCACGCAGTAAAACATAAGCCTTTTGACCTTTCTTATCCGGCACTAAATAATAAGGTTTTTCAAAATCCATCGTACTAATGCTATTTTTATTAACAAACGTAACAATATCAATCGTCTTCGAATGTTCGCCTGAAATAGCTTTAATGTCAGACTGTTTTAACACCCAGTAATTATTATCATCATATTCGTATCCCTTAGCAATATCCGTCCAAGGCACTTCTTCACCGGTATGTTCATTGATACGCATATAGCGAATTCTTGCTTTATCACGGCTATCGATTAATTTAAATTGTATATCAAATTTTTTTTCAGCTGGATATAAAATAACCGGTATGTTGACTAAACCAAACGTAATATATCCTTTCCAAATAGGCCTTACCATTTAAGTCTTCCTTTATTTCAAGTTAAAAACCCTTTTATATTATATATCTAGCAGCTATTTAATGATCGGAAATTTTAAACTGACTATTTTTCGAGCAGTCATTTAATTCCCCAAGACAGTCATTTTTCGGTTTTTTTATTGTTTTAAATAATAAGCACAAACGCTAGAATAACGTTAAATGCGTTGTTTGCGACACTGGCAGCGAACAAGCTGCTCCGTGCGGCGCGTAGACGCTATAATCCGAAACAATTGCACATGAAAGAAAAGATATGACGAATTTTTATTTAATGGGTTTATAGCTGGTTATGCTATCCTACAAACTCGGTTTTAGTTTTGTAAAAATAATGAATACATTAAGAAATTACTTCACTCATTTTGCGTATCGTTGTTATGTAAACTTTTATTTAAAGTGCTATGTAAAGTTGCCACGTTGTTTGAAAACAATAGTGAAAAAACTGAGAAATAGATACTTTACCTCAGATCAATTACCAGCAGATGTTACAAGTCGGAATATAATCGATTTTATCAACCAAATAGCCTCCTTTGTTGATAGAGACAACTCTGTTTTTCTAGTGCAATCAACCATCATGAATTATTTAGGAACTGAATTCTATAATGGTGGGGCTGAACGCTATATGTTGGATCTCGCTAAACTCTTACTTGAGCAAGGCTATACTGTTTATTGTGTACAATATGCGCTGGATCGCCCTTGGATTAGAAATTATTACGGACTTACTATTATTGGATTACCGAGTATTGCCAAACCAATATTATTTAGATGGTGTGTGTCACAGCTAACGCAAGGCGTAGCACTTGTTATTAGCTCACCTTTTAATCTCGTTACGAAGGAAAACGCAAAGAAAATTATAGGAATTAGCCACGGTATTTTTTGGGATCATCCTACTCTAAATGAACAAGCGACGAACATTCTCCAATCAATTAACCCCTTAGATAGATTAGTTACTGTTGATACGGCCACACTGAATGTTATTAGAAGCCAGCAAATCAAGAATTTAAATAAAGTCGTTTTTATTCCTAACTATGTTGATCGTAAAAAGTTTTTCCCCGCTAAATACATAAGTAAAAATGAAAGACTCGTTATTTTATACCCAAGAAGGCTTTATACACCCAGAGGATTTTGGCTGGTACGGACATTAATCCCAAAACTACTCCATGAATTCGATGACATCAGTTTTTTATTTTGCGGCAAAGCAGAAAACACAGAAATGAAAGCGATAAAAGTGTTGATACAACGCTATGGGGATAAAGTGAAACATCGTGTTTGTTCACCTGATGCGATGGGCGCTGTATATCGCCAAGCTGATATCGTGCTGATTCCCACTCTGCATTCAGAAGGAACCTCAATGAGTTTAATTGAGGCCATGGCTTCAAAGAAAGCGATTATTGCCACGTATGTGGGAGGCTTGACTGATTTAATCAGCGACCGTTTTAATGGTCTGATGGTTTATCCGGGCAACAAAGAAGAATTATATCAAGCAATTAAAGCGTTCATTATTAATAAAGACTTGCGCGATGAGATGGCAAAAAATGCCTACGAAAAATCCTTGGCGTTCGATATTTCTTTGTGGAAAGAAAAATGGCTGCGTGTTCTTGGCCCACTATTAAATGAGCGTAAAACAAAATTAAACCCTATATCCCGCAGGATATCTGAACTTTCATTAGTTCATATGCATACGCTAGGCATCACATTTGATATGATGGTGCAGCGTCCGCAACAACTCTTTAAAGCGTTGTCCTTGTTAGGTGCAAAATGTTTTTTCTTAGAAGATAAGCCTGGTGATCAGCAGCATATGGTTAATAAAAATCTTATTATCAGTGGACGTGAAGCCCATGTCGATTTTTCGGGTATGATTGCCTACACTTATTTTGCATCAAACTATGCGCATATAAAAAACAACAAACCACAGTGGCTAATCTATGATGTGCTCGATACGCCGACTATACATAATTGTTCTGATTATTTGAAAAACCATGACTCTATGTTAGTCGCTGCTGATATGATTTTAACGAGCAGCCAGTTACTTTATCAACAGTATCGTCATAAGTTTTCTGAAAAAATAATCAAGTATATTCCCAATGCGGCAACACCAAGTGATTGGATTAGCGGTAATGCATGTAAGCCAATCGATTTTCCACGTTACGCGAATAAAACTATAGGTTATTATGGTGCACTTGCGGAATGGTTTGATTTTTCATTACTCGATAAATTATGTCTTGATTTTCCCACCTGTCAGTTGCTGCTCATTGGACCCTGTCGTGAAAACTATTCTGAATATAAACAACTGTCTTCCCTATTAGAAAAACATAGTAATTTATTCTACCTGGGCTTAAAAAAATATACGGATCTGGCAAATTATGCCCATTATTTTGATGTCGGTATCATACCGCATGTTGATCAGCACAAAGTAACTCAAGCTTCTTCACAGGTTAAATTGTATGAATACATGAATGTGGGAATGCCTATAGTATCGAGCGATATACCTGAATGCAGACAATACCAATCTGCACAGATTGCAAAAAGTCATGATGAGTTTCTCGCATTAGTACGACGTTCACTGAATCTGCCCAAAGAAGACACCTATTTTAAAATCATGAAAAAAGAAGCTAAAGAAAATACTTGGCAAGTACGTGCAAACTGTTTAATAGAAGCTATTTATGAACATTTTAGTATTGAGTGATAATTATCCACCAGAAATGAATGCAAATGCCCGAATCATATCCGAACTCCTTGAACATTGGGCGCAAACTCATCCTGTTACCGTGCTAACCTGCCACCCTAATTTTCCAAGAGGCAGAATCTTCAATACTCACAAAAACCAGTGGCGACAAAAAACAACCCTTAAAGGGGTAGAAATTATTCGCTTAAAAACCTATATGCATCCTAACACTGGATTTGTCAGAAGAAGTTTGGACTTTTTTTCGTTTGGATTCGTTTCTTTTTTCGCAGGTTTATTCCAAAAAAACGTGGATATAGTCATCGGCGTCACGCCGCAATTTTTTTCTGCCTTATCCGCGTGTTATTTGGCGTTAATCAAAAAAAGACCCTTCGTCATGATTCTATGCGATTTGTGGCCTGATTCTATTGTAGCTAACGATGTTATGAAAAAAAATTGGCTTTATAGAGTACTTAAAAAGATTGAATATTGGATGTATCATAAAGCAGCCTCGATAGTAATTCTATCAAGGTCGTTTAGAAAAAATTTACATCAAGCCGGTATTACGGATAACAAAATTTTCACATCTATTTCAGGTGTCAGCAAGCAATTTTATCCACGACCCAAAAATCCCATTATACTCACACATTATAATTTAACAGGTAAATTTGTTATAGGTTATATTGGTAGTTTGGGCATTTCCCATAGTCATCATGATATCCTGTTACTTGCGGAATCACTACGCAACACGAGCTCTTTCCCATTCCATTTTCTTATTTTAGGCGATGGAGTAAAACGTGCTGAGTTGTCGCAACAAAAAAAGGATCGTGGTTTGGATAATGTGGATATTGATGGTCCTTTTTCGGCAGATCGCATCCCTGACTACTGGTCTGTTATCGACATAGCCATTGTGCCGCTTGCCAACACACAGACTAATACAACCGTGTTACCTTCTAAAATTTTGGAAGCTTTAGGCATGGGAATACCTATTGTTTTATATGCACCCGAAGGTGAGGCCAAAAAATTCTTAGCAGAAACACAAGCAGGGTGGTATGTCTCCGTAGGAGATTTGATCGCATTAGAAAAACGATGCGTAGAACTTTTTATGCAGAATACACTTATTTCGCATAAAAAAAAGCAAGCTCTTAACGTCGCCAGCCAGTTTACCCGGGAGCAACAAGCGGGTGATTTATTGGCACACTTAAAAACAGTTTATGAAGCTGCAAAATGAAAAAAAGAACGATTGTTTGTGTCATTGGTACCAGACCGGATGCATTGAAAATGATTCCGGTGATCGAAGCGTTGGAGTCCGATGGACGATTTTTTGTAGAGACCGTTATTACAGGTCAACACAGAGAGTTATTAGAACCGATTCTACAAGAATTTCACATTAATTCAGCAATTAATTTTTCGGTAATGCGTCCTGATCAAAGCCTGAATTCATTAAGTGCTAAACTATTAAGCCATTTTGATCGTTTTTTCTCTGAAAATCACTGCGATTTAGTGATTGCACAAGGTGATACCCATAGTACTTTTATGGCCGGTTTATCTGCTTTTTATCGAAAAATTCCTTTTGCACATATTGAGGCAGGCCTCAGAACGACTACAATTCATCGCCCCTTTCCAGAAGAGTTGAATCGTAGAACTATTTCTATGTTAGCCAATTTGCATTTTTGCCCGACACAACAATCCGCTAATAATTTGTCAAAAGAAGGTATTCACACGAATGTATTTATCACAGGTAACACGATTATTGATACCTTATATCACTATAGAAAAAAAATAGGTGTGCAGAAACCAACGGACGAAAAAATAATTTTAGTGACCTGCCATCGCCGAGAAAATTTTGGAAAGCCGTTGTTCTGCATTACTTCCGCATTACGCAAATTAGCTGAACAAAATCCAACAATTAAATTCTTTTTCCTGATACATCCGAATAGGAACGTGCAAACTGTCGTAGAAAAACAGTTATCGCCTATTCCAAATATCATACTCAGTCAATCATTAAACTATGAGCAATTAATCCGTCTTATATTAAGTGCCTATTTAGTATTAACCGATTCAGGTGGTTTACAAGAAGAAGCACCCGCGCTGAATAAACCTGTATTGATATTGAGAAATGAAACAGAACGTACAGAAAGCGTGGCCTGCGGTGCTGCTCTGTTAGTAGGGCATGATGTGAACACGATTATTTATCATGTAGAACGGCTTTTAACCGATAAAAACAGTTATCAGCGTATGTGCCAAACTGGATCGCCTTATGGTGATGGTCACGCGGCAGGACGTATTGTCGACATTATTACAAAACTTTTAACGCAAGGTAGGGTTAATCAAGCTCGCTATGAAATTGATCATTCAAATTCCCTGTTATAACGAAGCAACAACTTTACCTATTACACTCGCGGCACTTCCCCGTGAAGTGTCAGGATTCACTCAAGTCGAGTGGCTCATTATCGATGATGGTAGTACAGATAATACCGTAGACGTAGCACAAAAACTGGGTGTTAATCATGTTATTCGGCATACTTGTAATAAGGGTTTAGCACATACCTTTATGACAGGGATCAATGCATGTTTAAGTTTAGATGCGGATGTGATTGTCAATACCGATGCAGATAATCAATATAATGCTCAGGATATTCCGTTACTGCTTGCTGCTATTATTGACGGTAAAGCGGATATCGTAATTGGCACGCGCCCGATTAACAACATTGAGCATTTTTCAAAAATAAAGAAAAATCTGCAAAAACTCGGTAGCTGGGTAGTCCGTGTCGTGAGCAGAACGGATATTCCAGATGCCCCTAGTGGTTTTCGTGCAATCAGTCGTTCAGCAGCGAAACGCTTGATCCTATTCAGCGAGTATACCTATACCTTAGAAACTATTATTCAGGCTAAGCAAAAAAATATGATGCTTATCTCTGTTCCCATCCGTGTCAATAGAGATTTACGACCTTCTCGTTTGGTAAAAAGTATCCCCTCCTATATCAAACGATCGATCATGACGATATTACGTATTTTTGTGGTTTACCGTCCGTTTCGATTCTTTGGTTTTATTGCAGCAGTGTTAGCTAGCATAGGTGTTTTTATTGGCTTGCGCTTTTTATATTATTATTTTGCAGGTGAAGGTAAAGGACATATTCAGTCACTGATCCTAGCTTCCGCACTGTGTGTGATGAGCTTTCAGGCTTGCTTAACAGCTTTTTTAGCCGACATCATTGGTGCTAATAGAAAACTATTAGAAGATGTACGATGTAATCTGAAAGATATACAACTTAATAAGAAAAAATAACGTTTAATTAGTCGATTTGGCGTGTGACAAAATAGTTTTTTATAGTTTAACTAACAGAAATAGGGGTTGCATAGATGAAATTTAAAATAGCCGGCGGGCTCAGCGAAAATGGCGTGGTGGCAGGAAATGTATTTAATAAATATGATGCAAAAAATTATATTATACGCAGACTCATGCAGGGTTTTGCATCCTCTCTGTCACTGCTGGTCAATAAAGTTAATCCAAGTAGCATCTATGAAATAGGATGCGGTGAAGGTTATTGGGTTTTACATTGGAATAAGCTCGGACTTGCTGCACGCGGATGCGATGTATCGTCACAAGTCATTAAGATAGCGCAAGCGAATGCATGTGATAGTCATCTGCCCAATCAACTTTTTACTGTCAAGGATCTCTATGAATGCGATGAAAATAATGCAGCCGATTTGATTGTTTGTTGCGAAGTACTTGAACATCTTGCTGATCCCAACAAAGGTCTGCGTGTATTACAAAAAATTGTCAAGAAGTACTTAATTCTCAGTGTCCCGCGTGAGCCTATCTGGCGATTATTGAATATGCTACGTGGCAAATACTGCTCAGCTTTTGGTAATACACCCGGACACCTTCAGCATTGGAGTAAACGGCGCTTTGTGACACAGATCTCGACATATTTTGATATCCTTGAGGTAAAAACACCTTTTCCATGGACTATGTTGCTATGCCAGCGTAAATAAAAAGTTTTGTAACTCAAACTTCACACTAAACTATGCAAACAACTCCTACGAAAAACACAGCATCAAGACGCAAATGGAAAATCAGATTGTGGGGGTTAGTTTTTTTTGCGCTAGTACTTTCACTCTATGGGGCTATCCCTTTTCTCATGATGCCTACCTTATCAACCGCGGTTTGGACAATAGGTTTTTCTCAATCCTTTTTGAATCAGTCTTTACTGAGTATTTATGCTAACAACTTTGGTTTTCCTCATCCGGCGGCAATAGCGTTTGGTTTAGCCGGTGCATACCCTTGTGCTTTATTAATGGCGTTGGGATTTCCGGCAGGGGATGCTTATTCCATGATGTTTGTCGTTTGGCTGGCGCTTGCTTTTTGGGGGGCTTATCGCCTAGGTCTAAGCTTAGGACTAACCGAAATGGGCTCGTTGTTGACAACCGTTCTGTGGTTAAGCCTACCTATTGTTTATTTGCATAACACTTATTCGATGTTGGCACTCGGCATTGCGTTATTACCTTTTTATTTTTGGATGTCGATCCGACTTTTTTACCTACCACAAACTAAGTTATTACAAAGTCTTTTTTACACCGCACTTGGATATAGTTTAACTTGTTTAATTGCGGTATTCATGGATGGCTACAGCTTTATGATGTTTGCTGTTGGCTCTTCGATATTAGCCACTTATCTTTTTTTTCGTGTTAAAGAGAAACGCGCTTATTTTTTAAAGTTTGCATTTCCTCTTCATTTTCTTGCGTTTGGTTTAGCTGTTTTGTTGTATATTTTGTATATTGGTAGATTTAGCTATCCTCTTTCATCATTTGATTATTTTCGAGCCTATGGAATTGATCTCAGTTTTTTACTGAGACCAACCCAAGGAGTTTTCTGGTTGTGGGATAGCTTGCATCTCAGTGTTAACCGATCGAGTAATCAATTTTTTGGTAGCGAAATACTATGGACAACAACATTTAGTTTGCCTTTTATACTGTTAGGGGGACTATCTTGGTGGAAAACTAGAAAAAAAAATGTCTTGGCAACGGGCCTATTATTGATGAGCTTTTTTGGATTGTGGATGGCGATGGGTCCTTCGATAAAAATCAATTCCACAAAACCTTATTCTATGTCAAGGGAGATGCCTCATGAATACGCCCTCATGCCAACAGGAAATGCCTCACTTTCCAAATACCTTCCAGGATTTCAGGAAATGCGTGAGCCTTATCGCTGGATGGCGTTAAGTTTATTGGGTTTATGGATATTACAGTTAATTTTTTTGGCACAAACTCAAAAGAGCTTACGTTATCGTAGCAGTTGGATAGTAATTATACTGGTCGCATTGATCCTAACTAACCTGCCGCACCTACGTGCTACCTGGCATCATTATTCGCAGTATCAAAAAAGTTTTTGTCAAATCAATCAGGAATTGATAAGGCCTTTATCATTTGATCTGACTAAAGGAGATAGAGTGGCTTTTGTACCTTATCGAAACGATTATTTACTTAACTATCTCTCTGCAGCCTTAAAAATACGTGCTTACAATATTGGTGGTGATAAAAATCTAGCTGAGGCCCGTCAGTATTGGCCTAGCCTTATGCAACACTTCAGCTCAAACTATGTTGATCCGTTTGCTACGTATCGTATTTTGTTGTTATTAGCCACAGGGCAAGCTGATGCCATTGTTTTACCTTATACAAGTATGTTCTGGGGTGCGGAGGAATGGTCCTCCCTTGTCTTTCGCGGCGCTGTGGAACCTGTGATTGAATCCCTCGAGAAACTACCTTGGGTCGATGTGCAAAAGAGAAAATATTACGCTGTCGTGAAACTTAAACCGATTTTCTTTTTGCACAAAAAGAAATTACTTCGTTATCTTCAACGACATCCTTTTTCTTTAGCGGTCGCTTTAAAAGAACAAGGTTTTCCAGGAAGTGCATTGACAGAAGTAGGTTTGATTAAAAATCAACAAATATATACAACTGGTCAGGCTGGTATTTTGCTACAAGGTCCCTATACCACCATGACAAAAGGTCATTATCGTTTTGTGCTGTATGGTTCAGCAAAAAATCTATCGGGAGCATGGATTCATATAAATTATGTAGAGTCTAACAGGGTCATCTTAGCCCAATCTTCCTTTCAGAAAATAAAAAATACAAAAGGGATACTAACATCCTACGACTTTACAATTAAAAAATCTGTAACTGAATTAGAGATACAAGTTCTTGTAACAAAGAAAACAAACATGCAAATCAAAGGCTATGAACTTATCCGAATGGATCCCGTAACTTCTTCGATTTAAATAAAATTTTTAATGCTTAACATGATTTTATTAACGTTGTTCAGCAATATTTTACTTAAAATAGAAATAACTTATCTATGCAGCAAATTATTTTAGTTACTGGTGGAACTGGATTTATTGGTTCGCACGTTTGTGTAGCACTTATAAATGCAGGGTATGATATTGTTATCCTTGATAATTTAAGCAATAGCTATTCTGAAGTTGTTGATCGCTTGGAATGTATTTGCAAATTTCGATTAAAATTCATAGAAGGTGACATTCTTGATTCAAACTTGCTTGATGATATTTTTTTTGAAAATAACATTTCAGCAGTCATACATCTTGCAGGCTTGAAAGCGGTCAGTGAATCAATAAAAAATCCTTTGAAATATTATAATAATAATGTAGAAGGTACACTTAAGCTAATTAGTGCTATGCGTAAAGCTAATGTGAAAAAACTTGTTTTTTCTTCATCAGCGGCTGTTTATGGTCAACCTGTAAATGTACCTATTCGGGAAGATTTCTCTCTCTCTCCTAAAAATCCTTATGCTCGATCCAAGTTGATGATTGAAAATATATTAGCTGATTTACATAAAGCAGAATCCGATTGGCATATTGCCTGTTTACGTTACTTCAACCCTGTAGGTGCACATGAAAGCGGACTTATAGGTGAAGACCCTAAAATATTTCCATATAATCTTATGCCCTATTTAACACAAGTCGCTATAGGTCGACGTAAAGAGCTTACCATTTTTGGTGGCGATTACCCAACGACAGATGGTACTGCAATACGTGATTATATTCACGTCATGGATCTAGCCGAAGGGCATATCGCTGCATTGAACTATATTAATTGTAAACAGGGATTGGTGACAGTAAATCTTAGCACAGGAAAAGGCGTGTCTGTACTCGGGGTATTACACGCTTTTACAAAAGCGAGTCAATGTACAATAGCTTACTGTATTTTAGACAGACGACCAGGTGATATTGCGGAATGTTGGGCGGATTCAAGTTTTGCTCAACAAATTCTGTGCTGGCAGGCGAAGCGTAACATGACTCAAATATGCAATGATAGTTGGCGTTTCCAGAAAACTAATCCCAATGGCTATTCTTTATTACATTTTGAAGAGATAAATTAAACATGAAGAAATTTATTAAAAAACAACTGGTTAGGTTTATAACTAAATTTGTCCAAATGACTTATATTCGCCGGCTAATTTTGTTTGTCTGTCGCTTATATTACAAAGAAATTGCTGAGCAACAGGAAGGCATACTGGATAACTATGGACATGCTATTCGAGGCTTGGAGAAAGCACTTCATCGTCATGAAACATCACTGAACTCCTTGCAAAATCAATTACAACAGTTTGTTGCCAACAATAAGCATTTAAAAGAACAAATCGAAGTTGTTAACAGTGCAGTTCTATCAGAAAGTACACCCATATTACATCACTCTAACCCTACACCTAATCTAGCTATCAAAGTATCTCTCGTTATTAATACCTATAATCGATTACATACGCTACCCAATACGTTAAATTCATTGAGTTATTTGCGCTACCCTCATCTTGAAGTGATTGTAGTGGATGGGCCTAGTACCGACGGTACACGTGATTATTTGCAAACAGTTTGGGCAAATAAAATAAAGATTTATACCTGTAACGTAGCTAATTTATCAAAATCACGCAATATCGGGATTATGAAGGCTTCGGGTGATGTTGTTTGTTTTATTGATGATGATGCCGTACCGGAAGCAGACTGGATAGATGAGTTAGTCTCAGCTTACCAGGACAACAGCAAAGTGGCTGCAGTGGGAGGTTGGACACGAGACCGTACTGGCGTAGGCTTTCAAACCCATTACACGGTATATAATCGAAATTCGATATGTGAGAGTGATATTTCAGACACACTTCAAACCCAACCCTATAACCCCCATGCTGAAAAATTTCCTGGAGTTATAGGAGTAAATTCTTCTTTTCGTCGTTCCGTGTTGCTAGACATAGGTGGGTTTGATGAAGAATATGCCTATTGTGTTGATGATGCAGATGTGGTGCTTCGTCTACTAGATGCAGGTTATGAAGTTCGAACGGTTCCTACGGCTGAAGTACATCATTGTCTTGCATCAAGCCCAAATCGATCTCAGCCAGACAATTTTTGTTCCTGGTCACAAATTATGACAAGTATTGCTTATTTTTGTATCAAAAATGCGGCCCCCGCTACGTCTTTCCGACGTTGTTTGGAACAGATTGAAGAACGAAAAGCAGATCTTCGGCAGAATACGCGTTATCGATTAGCTACCAATAGAATTAACCATACCGATTTTGATCGGTTAATGACAGAGATTGATCAGTTTTCTCGGCAAGGGATTACTGACGCATTGGCTTTTCCATGTCGTCAATTGATGAAAAATGATCTAACTCAACAGGCGCAGTGGCAAGACTTTCCTCGTTTGCTCGCTGCCCCACAATGTTTACGGCTTGCATTTATTTTAGAAGAATACCCACCCAATACAGATGATAATGTTGAACTATCTATTTATCATCTTGCACAAGACTTAGCTGCTGCTGGGCATGAAGTTACAGTGCTTACACAAACTGAAACAAATCAACATACAGTAAATTTTGAAACGAGTCTCTGGATTCACCGATTACCCAATGATACTTCTATGGCAGCGACCTTCCCTAAAGGTATGCCTTCTGGTCTACCTGATGCATTTCGTCATACAGCGGGACGAGTATTAGCTGAATTAGATCGCATCAATGAACGTCGCCAAATTGATTATGTAATCGGAAGTAATTGGAACCTTAGTCTTGCGGCAGTAATAGCATCCCATCAGTATCCTGTTGTTCTGTATCTTTGCTTGCAAGATACCGCAGCATGGCAAGAAAGAATCTTAGACTATCCAAAGTATGCCGCTCAAATAACTTATGCAGGAGCACAGGCACTGCAACAAGCAAATCACATTTTAGCTTCTTCAAAAACCGTTTGTCGCGATGTAGCACTTAACTTTAATATTTGCCTTGATGAGAAATGTATTACGTTATTTTCAGTAGACGATTCCTGCTCTGCTGTACAGAGATTGGAATCTATTTTATATGACTTCAACTGCGCAAAAGGTGAATTATACTCCCCACAATTGGATTCTTTGTAAATTTAATAGCCTACAGAAAACTAATTTCAACATTAAAATAACCTGATAAGCACAAAACTTTCCCATCTATCGAGGCTACTCAAAAGAAAGGGCTGAAGAGTGTCAGAAAAATTCTAATGTAGGCAATGTATAATTTCTTTATCAAAAAAGGCAAGATAGACTATCGGGTAGTTTTTATTTAATATTTTAATCTAAACTATTTTTTACTACAAATAAGGTGTATTAATATGCCATTAAAACTTTATACTGCTATTAAAAATGGGGATTTTTATCTTGTTAATTTCCTAATTGAAGAGGGAGCTGATGTTGATGCGGTTATTGAAGATTGCAACTACCATCCACCACTGAATTTCGCATCTGCTAAGGGACATGTTGAAATAGTAAAATTACTAATAAAAAATAATGCTAACATTAATGTCGTTGATCACTGTGGATATGGATACACACCATTACATCAAGCTTGTAGGAAAGGACAGATTGAAATAGCGAAAATACTTATAGAGCATGGTGCTGACGTTAATGCAACTGACCGTAATGGAGCGACCCCACTGCATTTAGTTTGTAAAAAAGGCTATACTGAGATAGCGGATTTACTGAGTGAGAATAAGGCTGATCTTAATAAACCTAACAATTTTAAAGTATTACCCTTACTTTTAGCAGTATTTCACGGCAAAACTGAGATAGTAGATTTGCTAAAAAAGAATGGGGCTAAGATTTTTGCATCTGACGATAATGAAGAATTATGGCGTGATTTATCTAGAGAATGCAATATTGAATCAGCTAAGCTAGTTATTGATGCTGTGCTGGTGAAAAATCTAGAAGAAAAAAACCTAGCTGCATACAACCGCATTCAGAGATATCCAATTATTGGGATGAACAAGTAATAAAAGAGAAACTAGTTTGGCACTTTTCAAATGAGGGCATAAGTAAAGTAATGCTCGCAACTGTTTTAGATAAAATTAGACTTAAAAAAAATACATTACTTAATGCATCAGCTAAAGCTTTGCCTTTTTTTAATAGCCCAGTTACAAATTATTTAACTTCTCAGGATTCTTCCAAACTAAAAACTGCATCAGTTGAACCCTCATCTATAACTGTCCTAACTAAATACTAACTGACGCTGAGCTTGTAAAAATTTAGAATGTCTATATCGATTAAAAAGAATTTAACGCCTACTAAAAATGACATTGAGCAAATTGCAACTCTTCTTAGAGGTTATAATTTTCAATTAATTGGATCTTATAGGACACAGGACCTTTTAATTAGCTTACATGATGGTGATATATTTATAGGAGGTGGATATGCACTAATTAAATTAGGTTGGTTGCATATTAATTTATTATGGATTGAACCTAAATTCAGAAAAATGGGTAATGGGGCCCTCCTTTTAAGTAAACTTGAAAATATAGCTGTTAATAAATTTAATATTAAAAATTTTAAATTAAATACAGGTAGTTTTCAGAAGTCACGAGAATTTTATGAACACTTTGGATATACAGTATTTGCTGAGCTAGAAATTTATCCAGAAAATAGAGATAAAGAAAAAAAATACATAGATTTTTATATGAAAAAAATTATTTAATTTATAAAAAAATATAAATTTACCTAGTCAAGATAATTAAATATCGATTAGTTTGAATAGATTATAAATAGGTGAGTTTTTCTACGAAACAGTACAACGTTACGCATATCTCAGTAATCAACAACTTCAAGAAGCTGCTGAACATGTGTCTGGTACAAAATTGCTACATGGCAATGCACAATTAGATAATTTATTGAAAAAATAATGCTACTGGTGCGCCCGGAGAGATTCGAACTCCCGACCACCAAGTTCGTAGCCTGGTACTCTATCCAGCTGAGCTACGGGCGCAATTTCGAAAGAGTCGGGCATTCTATCAGTTTATGTTTCATCCAGCTAGCCTTCATAAAAATGTTTATCATTTTAAAAAGGACATGGCGGAGAGAGAGGGATTCGAACCCTCGATGGTTTTTACGCCATACTCCCTTAGCAGGGGAGCGCCTTCAGCCTCTCGGCCACCTCTCCGACGCTGAGGTTGGCGAGTATAGCACTACCTTAAGCTTTATAAAATAGTTGATTAATCTTCACTGTCTTCTGACTCTTCATCGTCAGAGCGTCCTTCCTGTTTTTGTTTTTCTTGTTGAATTCGCTGATAAATTTCTTCTCGATGAACAGAAACTTCTTTAGGTGCGTTAATACCTAATCTTACTTGATGTCCTTTAATGCCCAGTACAGTCACTGTAACATCGTCACCAATAATAAGTGTTTCTGCAATACGCCGTGTCAAAATAAGCATCTTTATGATTCTCCTTTAGTTGACTCATTAATCGACCATATGCAACACCTTAATCAATTTCTATCTATTAACAAAAAAAGATATAAAAACTCACATACAGACATTTTGCGGAATTAGTCTACTAACAAAACCTTAAGGAAAGCTTAATACTATAAAAAGTACGTAAAATTCCATAAAAAATAAGCTAGCAAAGCTAATTATTCTTCGCCTAAGCCAAAAACATGATGCAAAATCTGAACGCCTCGCACTATTTGAGCATCGCTGACCATCAGAGAGACTCTTAATGCCGAAGATAACGTTAAAATAACATTAATGCCTGCTGATTCCAGCGCTTGAAACAAGGCATGAATGATACCCGGGTGGGAATGCAGGCCGGTTCCTACCACAGAAAGCTTTGCCAGTTTATTATCGCCAACTATGGATACTGCATATTTCTTCTTTATTAAGGTTTGGAGGATTTGTTCGGCTTGATGATAATCTGCTCTTGCTAGCGTAAATGTTATATCCATTTGTCTTGGAGAGATTTGTTGTTGGGTTAACATATCAATTTCAATACGCGCCTCATTGAGCAGAGAAAAAAATTGCGACATAGCTTCTTTTTCAGCGGTTAAACCATGTATAGTCAATTTTGCTTCGTGATGGCTAGCAGTCACTCCGGTAATCTTTGCCCCTTCTACTGCCGATTCTTCTTTGTCGGCTTGGATTAAAGTCCCTGAACCTTTTTGAGAACTTGATAACACACGTAATGGAATACGATATTTATTCGCCAGCTCAACCGCTCGATGTTGTACAACTTTCGCTCCGGCACGAGCAAATTCTGTCATTTCGATGAAGCCAATTTGATCTAAGCGCTTAGCCTGGGGAACAAGGTGAGGATCGGCAGTATATATACCATCGACATCGGTATAAATTTGGCATTCGTCGGCTTTTAAGACGGCGGCCAAAGCCGCTGCGGTGGTATCGGATCCTCCGCGTCCTAAAGTAGTCATATCGCCTGAGTCTGAGATTCCTTGAAACCCAGCCACTATAGGTACTCTACCCGTATCAATATCATTACGTAACACTTCTTCTTTAATACTTAAAATACGCGCTTTTTTATGGTGACTATCCGTATAAATGGGAACATGAAAACTATTATATGATCGCGCTGGACACCCTTGTGCCAACAAAGCCATTGCTAATAAAGCAGTAGCTGCTTGCTCTCCGGTGGCTAACAACAAATCATACTCTCTAGAATCAGGTTCTTCATTCAGTATTTTAGCTAAGGAAATCAAACGATTGGTTTCACCTTCCATCGCTGAAACAACGACCACCAATTGATGCCCATATGCACGGGTTTCAATAATTTTATTTGCAACTTGTTGAATTTTATCGATACTTCCAACTGAGCTGCCGCCAAATTTTTGTACAATTAAAGCCATTGTAATGATCTATTAATTAATTATTCAATTCTAAGCATAGTTGCCATTTAAGCGGGTCTCAACCCAATGTTTTACATTTTTTAAGGCCGCATCTAAGGCTTCCGGCTTCCCTCCTCCTGCTTGAGCAAAATCCGACCGTCCGCCGCCACTTCCTCCAATCGCTAGCGCTATACTATTGGCCAGTTCATCTGCTCTTATTTTTTCAGTTAGCTCTTTGGTCACTCCTACTACTAATTGGACCCGTTGCTGTTCGATACTCGCCAAAACAATCACTGCTGGTTTTAACTTATTTTTCAGTTGGTCGAGTAAATGACGTAATCCTGCCCCATCAATCCCATTAATTTCACTGATTAATAATTTAATTCCTTGTAGTTCAATCGCTTGAGAAATGAGCTCTTCTCCCATCATCGCAACAATAGATTGTTGTAAAGCGCCAATCTGTTTTTGCAAGGCTTGTTTAGCTCCCATATCCATACGCGCTTTTTCTAGTAAATTATCTTTAGAGGTTTTAAAAAGCTTGGCAAGTTGATTGATTCGATCCTCTAAGGCGGTAATCCAATCTAATGCATGCTGTCCAGTCACGGCTTGAATGCGACGTATTCCTGCCGAAATGCCTATTTCTGCAGTTATTTTAAATAGGCCAATATCACCGGTACGCGAAACATGTGTACCTCCACATAACTCCTTGGAAAAAGAACCCATTGTCAATACGCGTACCTTATCTCCGTATTTCTCCCCAAACATCGCTAACGCACCTGCGTTTTTTGCCTCTTCAATCGACATCATTTCGGTAACAATAGGTAAATTAGCGCGAATTTGTTGGTTAACGCGATCTTCAACCAACTTCAGTTGTTCTACGTTTAATGGGCTGATATGCGAAAAATCAAAACGTAAACGCTCAGCTTCTACTAAAGAACCTTTCTGCATCACCTGCGCTCCTAAAACTTCCCGTAACGCGGCATGCAATAGATGAGTGGCAGAATGATTTAAGGTAACAGCACGACGTTTTTCAGCATCGACTTCTGCCTTCAATTTATCACCCTTTTTTAAATGGCCTTTAGTTAACTTACCTTTATGAAGAATTAATGCTCCTTCTTTAAACGTTTCAGTCACTAAAAAACGACTCGTTGCATTCACTAAATATCCTGTATCGCCTACTTGACCTCCACCCTCCGCATAAAAGGGGGTTTTAGATAAGATAACAAAACCTTCTTCATCTACAGATAATTCTTCTATAGATTGCTTACCATCAAATAAATCCAAAATAGGCACAGCCGCTTGTTTTAAAGACTTATAGCCCACAAATTCAGTAGGTTTTTTTTCAGCCAATTGTAAACTCGGTGCACTAACAAAAAGACTTGCTGACTTAGATTGATTTTTTTGACGATCCATTTCCTTATTAAAACCTACTATATCTAGGGTTAAGCCACGTTCTCGGGCCATATCGGCTGTTAAATCCACGGGGAATCCATAAGTGTCATACAAACGAAAAAGTGCCGATCCTGGAAATTGTTTTTCACCTTTCAATTTGGTTAATTCTTGTTCAAACAGTTTAAGGCCTTGGTTTAATGTTCGAGCAAATTGCTGTTCTTCATCGTGCAAAATCTTCTCAATGGATTTTTGTTTTTTTGCTAATTGCGGATAAGCTTCCCGCATTTGCATAGCTAAAGGCTTTACCAGTCGATAGAAAAAAGGCCGATCTAAACCTATTTTATGACCATGTCGAATAGCACGGCGAATGATTCGACGCAATACATAAGAACGTCCTTCATTACCAGGATGAACTTCATCGCTGATTAAGAACGCACAAGCACGAATATGATCAGCAATAACGCGTAAAGAAGTATTCGTCAAATCAGTTATTGATGCTTCTTTAGCAGCGGCTTTAATTAAAGGTTGAAACAGATCGGTATCATAATTATTAGTGACTCCCTGCATAACAGCCGCGAGCCGTTCTAAACCCATACCTGTATCTACCGAAGGTTTTGGTAAAAACGTCAACTCTCCATCTAAGGAGCGCTGAAATTGCATAAAGACTAAATTCCAAATTTCAACATATCTATCCCCATCTACAGCGGATGTACCAGGTGGGCCCCCAGGTATGCTAGGTCCATGGTCATAAAAGATTTCAGAACATGGGCCACAAGGACCCGTATCACCCATAGACCAAAAATTATCTTGTTTATCACAACGCGAAAAGCGTTGAGGATCAACTTGAATCTCATTTAACCAAATCGCTGCAGCTTCTTCATCTTCGGTAAATACGGTAACCCATAGCTTTTCCGGAGGAAGATTTAACTTCTCAGTCAAAAACTTCCAGCTATAGTGGATAGCCTCGCGCTTAAAATAATCATCGAAACTGAAATTTCCCAGCATCTCAAAAAAAGTATGATGCCTAGCGGTATAACCTACATTTTCAAGGTCATTATGTTTACCGCCAGCACGTATACATCGCTGTATACTCGCTGCTCGAGAATAAGGTCTCTTTTCTAGGCCTAAGAAAACATCCTTAAAGGGCACCATCCCCGCGTTAGTAAATAATAAACTAGGATCATGTGCTGGAATTAATGAAGCGGAGGGAACAATAGTATGACCCTGACTTTTAAAATAGTTAAGAAATAGTTCGCGTAGGGCATTGCTATTCATATCGGAGGCTCTTCAATGCAAAAGCGAAGAGTATCACGGCAAGTGATTTTTGTGTCAATAAGTTAAGAAGCACTTAGCCAATTTAGCAGCAATTTGTCGTTCAATCTCTCTATGATTCGCTTTATGTTTAATTTTATCCCGTTTAAAAACCTTATCTCTAATTCTTATTAACGTTCAAATCTCTAAAACAGCAAACCATTTTAGCTGCTTTAAGCCTTTGTATTTTCTTATTAATATTCGAATTTAGAGGTCAATTTATGGTATAATTTTCAGTTTTAACCCTTATCACGTATGTCGATTAAAAATGAGATTTTGGCGGGAAAAACCCTATCCGTAACGGAGTGTGAGCCTATTGTCCCACACACGGAAAGCTCTCTTGAGCCAGAAATTGACCTTAAGGATGACAATGCTAGCCAACAAGGTAGACTAGGTATGCCGAAGTATGACTCTTCAAACATAAAAGTCTTAAAAGGTCTTGACGCTGTCCGGAAACGTCCTGGTATGTATATCGGTGATACAGATGATGGGACCGGTCTGCACCATATGGTCTTTGAAGTCGTGGACAACTCCATAGACGAGTCCTTAGCAGGCTATTGCACTCAGATTGATATTACGCTGCATAGCGATGACTCAGTCACCGTTAAAGATAATGGCCGGGGTATTCCGGTTGATATCCATAGTGAAGAAGGCCGATCGGCTGCCGAAGTCATCATGACCGTCTTACATGCCGGCGGAAAATTTGACAGTAATTCGTATAAAGTCTCAGGCGGCTTGCATGGTGTGGGGGTTTCCGTGGTTAACGCCTTATCAGAAAAATTGCAGCTCACTATCCGACGTAATAATAAGGTCTATGAGCAAACCTATTTGCTAGGAGAGCCCGCTGCACCATTACAAGCCACTGGAGAAACGCAAGAAAGAGGCACTGAAATTCGCTTTTACCCCAGCAAGCTCATTTTTCAACATAACAATGAATTCCATTACGATATCCTGTTAAAGCGTCTGCGTGAGTTATCCTTTTTAAATTCCGGTGTAGCGATTAATCTTATCGATGAAAGGAGCAACGAAGAAACTCAACTTAAATATGTAGGAGGAATCAAGGCATTTGTCGAGTACCTCAATCAAAACAAAACTTTGATTCACAAGCAGCCTTTTTATTTTACTGCTGAACGCGATGAAATAACTGTTGAAGTCGCCTTACAATGGAATGATAGCTTTCAAGAAAATATCTTATGTTTTACTAATAATATTTCTCAGCGTGATGGAGGAACCCATCTGGCTGGTTTTCGTGCGGCTTTAACTCGAACACTAAACACTTACATCGATCGCGAAGCAACTAGCAAAAAGCTAAAAATTACTACCACGGGAGATGACACACGTGAAGGGTTAACCGCTGTTTTATCGGTCAAAGTCCCTGACCCTAAATTCTCATCACAAACCAAAGATAAATTGGTTTCTTCAGAAGTTAAGGGAATTGTTGAAGCCTTAACCTCAGAAAAGCTTGAGGAGTTTTTATTAGAAACACCACAAGATGCGCGTGCCATCATGATGAAGATCATCGATGCCGCGCGAGCACGTGAAGCAGCACGTAAAGCACGTGAAATGACCCGACGAAAAACTGCATTAGATATTGCTGATTTACCTGGAAAATTAGCGGATTGCCAAGAAACAGATCCTGCTCTTTGTGAATTATTTATTGTGGAAGGAGACTCAGCGGGCGGTTCTGCTAAACAAGGTCGCAATCGCCGCTATCAAGCGATTTTACCTCTTACAGGTAAAATCCTTAATGTAGAAAAAGCCCGCTTTGATAAGATGTTATCTTCGGAAGCGGTAGGAACACTAATCACTGCACTCGGCTGTGGCATAGGTAAAGAAGAATACAATCCAGATAAATTACGTTACCATCGAATTATCATCATGACCGATGCAGACGTCGATGGTTCGCATATTCGTACCTTATTATTGACATTTTTCTACCGTCAAATGCCAGAATTGCTGCAACGTGGCACTATTTATATTGCCCAACCTCCTTTGTATAAAATTAAAAAAGGTAAGCAAGAGCAATACTTAAAAGATGATGCCGCATTACAGGCTTATCTTACACAAACCGCACTCCATGATGCAGCCCTCTATCCCCATACCGAAGGCTTTTCTATTCAAGGTATCGGTTTGGAAAAACTAGTGATGGATTACCGTAAAACACAAATGATGATCCAACACTTATCACGACGCTATCCAATCGATGCTTTGCAAGCCATTCTTGATCTCCCTCCTTTATCTTCTGACGAATTAACTAATTCCTCAAAAATGTTGGAATGGACGAAAAACTGGCAAACTCAATTGCAACAAACTACCAATAATGAAGCTATTCGCTATCAAGTCACTATTTATGAAAATACGGAACGACATGTATTTTTACCGGAAATAACGATCAGTACACATGGTTTAGAAACAACTTATAAAATCTCTTACGAGTTTTTTAAGACACTCGAATATCAGTGTTTATTCGATATGACTAAGCAGTTATATGGCTTAATTAGACTAGGCGCTTATGTCCAACGAGATAACAAAAAACAATCCGTGAAAAATTTCAAAGAAGTCTATGAATGGCTATTAACTGAGGCACGTCGAGGACAAGCGATACAACGCTATAAAGGCTTAGGAGAAATGAATCCTGATCAATTATGGGAAACAACCATGGATCCGAATACCCGACGTTTATTACGTGTCACAGTAGAAGATGCTATCGCAACGGATCAAATTTTTACTACCTTAATGGGTGACCAAGTAGAACCTCGTCGTGATTTTATTCAACAGAATGCGCTAGAAGTTGATAACTTAGATATTTAAAATAAATCCTGTTAAAAATATAAAGTTAAGCTAGAAATAGCATAAGTTCAAAAACTAAAAGATAGTTATACTTATAGCAATTCGCTTTTTTTGCAAGGCGAAAAAAAGTAACCCGAGTGTATTAGTAATGAAGATGTGAATTGAGTGGCAACACAAACAAACAAATGCGACGAGTATAGTTTCATCGCCTAACCAAGTGGATTATTATGCACTTAGCGTTCAGAAAAAAAATGGATAACTTTAAACCTTGGCAAACTTTAAAGAAAAATTCTATCGTTGATATTATTGCCCCCGCCGGCGGTATTGCAGAGACATCAATTATAGAAAAGTTAAAAAATTTATTGCAAAGTTGGCAATTAATTCCAAGAATTTTTCCTGATTTGTTGGGTCCTGATCTGCTTTGTGCAAATAGCGATGAAAAACGGTTTCAACAACTAAAAGACGCTCTATTTAACACTGATTCCCAAGCTATTTGGTGTCTACGCGGAGGCTATGGTTGTACGCGCTTGATCCCCTATTTATTAGAATTAATTGCTCCTGAAAAATGTAAATTGTTTATTGGTTTTAGTGATATCACAGCCTTACACCTATTTCTACAACAAAAATGGCATTGGCAAACGCTGCATGGTCCTTCACTGAATCAAGTGGCCCACCACTTAATTGAAGAAGAAAATAGTAATGAGTTAAAAGAAATTATTTTTGGCCAAATACAACAATTGGACTATTTATTACACCCATACCATAAGCCTATTAATTCCTTAGATTTTATCTCCGCTCCGATAACGGGCGGTAGTCTTAGCTTGGTGCAAACAAGCCTCGGCACCGATTGGCAAATTGAAACTAAAGATAAAATTTTATTTTTAGAAGATGTCAATGAAGTTGCTTATCGTATCGACAGAATGCTACAGCACTTACAACAATCAGGAATATTAAGTCATGTAAAAGCTATCTTATTGGGTGATTTTACTTTTCCCACAAAATTAGAAGAGGAAAAAAAAATTCAAGCAGTGCTAGAACGCTTCGCCAAGGAACAAAATCTTCCCGTATTATGCTGCCCCAATATTGGCCATGGGAAAAAAAATCGTAGTCTACCTTTTGGAACCCCTGCATTATTAGACTTTAATAAAAATCAGCTCACGATTAAAATAACAGGTTAACTTTTTATGCTTAATTCCTTCAGTACTGCAGGCATGTTCCTGCTCCAATCCATTTTTGATCTCTATATTTTTATTTTACTGCTGCGCATTGTTCTGCAATGGGTTAACACGGATAGTCACAACCCTTTGTTTGTATTAATAGCGAAATTAACTAATCCTCCGCTACGCCCTATTTGTCGCGTCATTCCAAGCCTACATGGTATCGATTTAGCAGCCATCTTATTATTACTAGGCTTAGAAATGATTAAAATTGCACTTCTGGTCTGGCTACAAGTTAATGCCACACCTCATTTAATTGGATTAGTTGTACTTGGGTTTGCCGAACTCCTGCATCAATTAATTAATATTTTCTTTTACGCCATTATTGCGTTAACTATTCTAAGCTGGGTTAGTCCTTTAGCACATGGTCCACTCATTGAAATTTTGGTACGTGTCAGTGAGCCTCTAATTAGGCCCGTTCGTGGCATCTTACCCAGTATTTCAGGATTAGATTTTTCACCGCTAATTTTAATTATCGGCTTAAAATTATTAACTATTCTCTTAGTACAACCACTGACACAAATTGGTGCAAGTTTGGCTTTAGGTCATTTAAGCAATTAAAATTTAATTGCTTTCTTTTTTTCCTGCCCATACAACTTCAAATTAGTTCATTTCTGGCAAAAATTACTCATCGTTTTTATCAATGGGTTTAATAGTTCTTTAATCTTTAATCGATACAATAATTGGCGAAGAAATTGACTGAGTCAAAAGGATAAATCAATCGAATATTAAATACGAGATGATTATGCCTAACCACACACCGCTTCCTTTACCGAATTTTTTTAATAAAAAACGCCCTCCTAACTTAAATCTTACGCCCAGAAACAACTCATCTACCTCTATTAACTTCTCAGAAGCACCTTCTCTTCCTGATACCATATCAACTTGCACTACACCTAAAGTAAAAGCTTTTCTAGCCACATCAAGTTTAGATAACATTAAAAATCTAATAACTTATAATAGTAAAAAGCCAATAAAGAATGGTCAAAATGGAATTGTTAAAACAGTTACCTTATCACTCTCTCTAAAAAATGAAACTCGTACGTTGGTTGAAAAACAAGGGGGTTCCAGTGTCAATCGTGAAATTAAGATCACTAATGCCATTAAAACCACAACTTCTTCAAATTTTCCCTATCATTTATTTGCATTACCTATTCATCAAGAATCAAGCCAAATAACAAATACTCTTTATACCTGTTACAGAGCCCTTGGTGATCTTCAAACTAACATTGGATATATTCAACAAAAGCTCCAATTAGAAGATAGTTCAGCTTTTAGCTATATTTTTCAGGTATTTCATCAACTTACCATAGCTCTGGATGCATTACATAACTCAGATTTTAAGGATGAAGAAGGCAATATTCACCAAGGTATTGTCCATAACGATATTAAGCCCGATAATATTTTTCTTAAAATTAGAAGTATCGAATTAGCCGATTTTGGTTGCGCTTATTTTAAAAATACCTCAGCCCCACAATATGCCACATTTTTATTCTCAGCTCCCGAACTTTGGACGAATGAAAACTTTTGTCAACAAGTTATCCTAAATAGTGATAAATCAGATATATGGTCTCTCGGTGCAAGCTTGATGTACCTATTATCTAATGAATTAATGGCTCCTTCTTTAGAAAAACTTTCTGAATTAGATAAAATTTTGAGATATCAAGAATGGGCAAAAAATTACTCTCAACAATGGAAAAGTCTTATAGCTAAAATTTTTACCTCTGTGAAAAACTTTAGTTCAGAAAAAGACATTGTTAGTTTGTTAAAAGAAAATATAAACCTTAAATTACATTCCATTGATACAATTAATAAAAAATTGATATTAAATAATTTGGCACTGTTAATGCAAGCCCCTATTGAGGTTAGGCCGAGTGCTAACGAATTAAAAATTATATTGGATAAACTCGATTTTATTATTGATGGAGAGCCAGAAATTTTTATTTCGCAGTTATTAAATCGAAATAGTAGTAACGTTAATACTGCTTGTTCCAAACTAACAAACGGTTATGTATCTATTTCAGATTTAAATATGAACATGCCTAGATAATATTCTAAGATAAAAAATGCTGTTTATGTTTGCGTCGGTTTATATATACCTGACGTAATGAAATAGCCGCCAGTACAATAAAAATTATTAATGTCCATCCTGGCATGCTTAAGTTTAAAAAACGCCAAGTTCCGCTACCACAATTGCTGGTCCCTTGAAAAAACAATGCAATAATCTTGTGAAAATAAATAGAGGTACTATATTGCGCAATTGTCGCTTGGCAACTGATTAACTGGTCCGAAGGAAAATGTTCTAACCAGAGTTGCCGGCTTGCTACCACGGCACCCGCTACTGCAAATAAAAAAGTTAAGGTATGTAGAAAGCAACGCGTTACGGGTTCAAAATTAAACAATCCACCCATTAGAAATAAAAGGCCTAACAGCGTAATTAAAAATCGTTGAATAATACAGAGTGGACAAGGAATAATCCCAACTTTATATTGCAAATAGGCCGCAATCGCTAATACTAAGGCGCAAAGAAAAAATGTCAATAAATCGATCCAGCGAGTAACGGGTAAATGCATATTCTAATCCCTACCGTTAGGTTGAGGCTTGCTGTAAACTACTATACCTCATCTAGCAAACTGTACAAAGTTCAACATCATGAGGCTTTTATTATTTCTATCGTATTATAATTTGTTTTCCTATAGGAAATTATTTATGCGCCTGTCAGTTAAAAACTCGTTAAATCGTTTCCTTAGTTTAAAACTTGTTAGAGCGATAGGAATCCTATCCCCAAATCAAACTCGGCCCATTAATTAGGAATTCTAGTATGGCACAAAATGTAACGCAAAAATTAATTAACTTACATAAGGTCGAAGGTGAAATGCAACCGGGTACAGAAATTGCCTTAAAAATAGACCAAACATTGTGCCAAGATGCCACAGGAACGATGGTGATGCTCGAATGTGAAGCAATGGGATTAAATCAGACTAAAGCAGAAATTTCAGTACAATACATTGATCATAACCTATTACAAACAGACTTTAAAAATGCAGATGACCATTTATTTTTACTTAGCGCTTGTAAAAAATTTGGTCTTTATTACAGCGGCCCAGGTAATGGTGTTAGCCATCCTGTGCATATGGAACGTTTTGGAAAACCAGGAAAAACCTTACTGGGCTCAGATAGCCATACCTGTGCGGCAGGATCTTTGGGCATGCTAGCCATTGGGGCAGGTGGATTAGAAGTTGCCATGGCTATTGCAGGACAACCCTTTCACGTCGCCATGCCGAAAGTTTGGGGCGTAAAATTAACCAATTCACTCCCGGACTGGATCAGCGCTAAAGATATCATTCTCGAATTATTACGTCGCCATGATGTGGATGGTGGAATAGGGAAAATTATTGAATATTATGGTCCTGGACTGAAACATTTATCTGCGATGGATCGTCATGTCATTGCCAACATGGGCGCGGAACTCGGTGCAACGACCAGTGTATTTCCATCGGATGCAATGACACGGGAATTCCTGAAATTACAACAACGTGAATCGGATTGGCAAGAAATTATTGCCGACAAAAATGCAAGTTATGATGAACAGGATGAAATCGATCTTTCCCAGCTTGAGCCTTTAATTGCATTACCTTCTAGCCCAGGAAAAGTAGTTCCTATCCAAGAAGTTGTCGGACGTCCTATCTACCAAACAATGATCGGTTCATCCGCCAATCCTGGACTAAGAGATTTTGCTGTTGCAGCAGAAATTGTCGCTGGAAGACAAATAGCACCGGGGGTTTCGTTTGATATAAACCCAACTTCGCGCCAAATTTTAGAAAATATGGTTGAACTAGGCATTTTAGAAAAATTAATTCGAGCTGGCGGCCGTATTCATCAAGCAGGATGTAATGGATGTATCGGAATGGGTCAGGCACCTGCTTCTGGAAAAATAAGTTTACGTACCGTACCAAGAAATTTTCCGGGTCGATCGGGAACAAAAGAAGACCAAGTCTATCTCTGTAGTCCAGAAATTGCCGCAGTGTCAGCTTTAACCGGAGTTATCACCGATCCTCGTTCTTTAAAAAATAAAGCTTATCCCCGTTTTAAAGAGCCGCAAAAAATTATTATTAATACAATGATGTTAGTGCCACCTTCTAAAAATCCTAACGAAGTAAAATTGACTAAAGGTCCTAATATCCAACCGTTGCCTATCCTTCCTCCTTTAGCCGATAACATTGAAGGGCCGGTTTTAATTAAAGTGGGTGATGATATTTCTACCGACACAATTCTACCGGCGGGTGCTAAAGTACTTCCTTTTCGGAGCAATATCCCTGGAATTAGTCAGTTTGTTTTTGATCAAATTGATCCCTCTTATCCAAAAAGAGCTTTAGAATATCAGAAGACCGGATCAATTATTGTTGGCGGTGAAAACTATGGACAAGGTTCCAGTCGGGAACATGCTGCTATTGCACCCCGTTATTTGGGTGTGCAAGCAGTGCTAGTGAAACAATTTGCGCGCATTCATAGACAAAATCTAGTTAACTTTGGAATCTTACCTCTGATTTTCAGCAACTCTGTTGATTATGACACAATTGACCAAGGTGATGTTTTATTAATTAAAGATATCCGTGAAACTATTCAGAAATCTGAGAAACTGATCGTTCATAATAAAACTAAAAATAAAAATTACACAGTTACTCACCCTTTAACTTCACGAGAATTAAAAGTATTATTAGCCGGCGGTCTCATTAATTGGATAAAACAATAAAGGTTTTACTGGAAATAATCTTTAAAAAGTGTTTTCGGTGATTTTTTTTCATACAAAATATGATACACGCCTTCACAAAACGGCGCTTTAACACCATATTTTTTTATTAAAAAGAAAATATTTTTTGCGGTATCATAACCTTCCGTAGTGCCAATTAATTTTTTAATTTCCTCCAAGCTTTCTCCTTGTCCCAAAGCTAAACCTAAACGGCGATTGCGAGATTGATTATCCGTGCAGGTTAATACCAGATCTCCAAGCCCCGACAGCCCTAAGAAAGTATCCTGCTTTGCACCTAATGTTAAACCTAGTTCAATCATTTCTGATAATCCGGAAGTAATCACCGCCGCTTTTGCATTAGCGCCAAACCCTAAGCCCTCTGTTATGCCGACAGCAATAGCCAATATATTTTTCATCGCACCACCAAGTTCTACACCCATAATATCTTGTGTCATTTCCACACGAAAATTTTTAGTCTGAAATCTTAGTAATAAGTCCTTTGCAAAATCATAATTTTCCGACGCAATGCAGACAGCCGTAGGCAAGCCCATAGCAACTTCCTTCGCAAAGCTAGGGCCTGATAGCACTGCCATTTCTATATCTCCCAGTACCTCTTGAACCACTTCATTTAATAATTGATGTTTTTCAGAATCTAAACCTTTACTTGCCCATAACAAGCGCTGATTAGTCTGCAAATAAGGCTGCATTTTCTTTAAAGTTGTATGAAAAGCGGCACTTGGCACAACAATTAAAATATCTTGCGTTTCGGACAGAACCGTTTGGTAATCATCCGAACAAGTAATATTAGAAGGAAAAATAATATCCGGCAAATAACGCTCGTTAGTTTTTTTAGTATTTATTTCCGCAACTTGTTGTTTTTCATAAGCCCATAAACGAACTGCTTGACCTTTACGAGCTAAGTGTATAGCTAGAGCACTTCCCCAAGCACCTGCGCCAATAATAGCAATGGATGGAAAAAGGCCCGATGATTTTATAGACATATGTTTTTCATTTATTCCCAAGTTTTTAAATATTAATTCTTACTCTACATAGCTTCATAATACGATGAAATAAGAAAGATAAAAAGCAAGTATTTAGTTTAAATAGTATTAAATATTATCAAGCAAACTGGCAAAATGCTCCCCTTTATAGATAGGGTTGGTATAATAGAACTAGCCAACCCGATAAAGCTAAATAAGGGCCAAAAGCTATTCCTTTTCGCAAGCTATCTTTATTGCATAGATATAGCACAACGCCGACCAATGACGCTGCAACAGCCGCTATAAACAGAATATAAGGTAAAGCTTTTATGCCTAACCAAGCACCTAATAAGGCAAAACATTTAAAATCCCCTTCCCCCATAGGCTCAATTTTAATCAGCCATTGATAGCATTTAGCGAGTAGGTAAAGAAAAAGATAAGCAAAACAAGCACCTAAAATAGCAACTTCTGGGGAAACAAAAAGCTGCTTTATGCTTGAAAGTAACCCACACCACAATAAAGGAAACGTTATAATGTCTGGTAATATGTTATGTTCAAAATCAATAAACGCTAAAATTAATAACCCCCAGGTTAAAATTAACGCTGCAAAGGTTTGTAAGCTTATTCCAAATCGTTCAATGACTATAAATGAGGCCACTAAAGTTAAAATCTCGATAAGCGGATAGCAAAAAGAAATTCTTACCTGACAGTAGGCACATCTTCTTTTTAGAAAGAAATAACTTAGTATGGGAATTTTTTGTAACACAGTTAAACATTCACGACAACTCGGGCAATGCGAAAAAGGTAAAAATATATTAAAATCTTCTTCATTTAAATGAGTCAAATTTTCTTGATTTAAGAACGCTTGCGAATCTTTCTCCCATTGTTTTTTTAAAATCAATGGCAAACGATATATCAATACGGTAAAGAAACTACCTAACAAAACACTAAAAAAAACAAAAATACCTATTAAAAAATATTCCATTTAAATAACACTTCCTAATTTGAAGATAGGCAAATACATAGCTATAACTAAACAAGCGACCATTAAACCTAAAATAATAATTAATACTGGCTCCAATAATACGGATAAGTTTTCTGAAAAAAAATTTATTTTTTCTTCATATAGATCGGCCGTATTATTTAATATTTCACTTAGACAATTAGCCATTTCTCCAATTTTAATAAGTTGCAACAGATCTAATGGAAACAATTTTTGTTGTGAAAAGGCTTGATAAAAACATTCACCCTCACGTATATGTTCACAGCTGATTAAAATAGCCGTTTTATAAACAAAATTACCCGATATTTCAGCAATAAGTTGCAGAGCATCGATTAATGGCAAACCCGCTGCAAGCGCAGTAGATAATGCACGTGTAATTCGAGCTATTATAATTTCTGAGAGAATTTTATTAACAATAGGAATTTTTAAATAATAGCTATCTATTTTATTATCGATAATCGAGTATTTTTTCTTTAAAAAAAAGAAAAAACTACCTGATATCAATAACGATAATCCGCAATAGATACTAATAAATCCTATATGTTTTGATAAATATACAACAATGCGCGTTATTAATGGTAATTGTGCCCCTACGTCTGAAAAAAATTGTTCAAACTGAGGAACTATGCCCACCAATAAAGCAATAAAAATAAAAATTGCCACTATTAAAACTACAAGAGGATAGACTAAGGCATTAATTATTTTTGCTTTTTGTTTCATGCTTTTTTCTTGATAATCGGCGATGCGATCAAACATTAATCCTAAAGTAGCAGTTTTTTCTCCTAATGCAATTAAGCTACAATGGAATTCACTAAAATAAAATTTATTTCCTTGCAACGCTTCACTTAAAGAAAAACCGTTTTCTAAGTCAGCGATTAATTTTTGTAAATATTCATGTAGTGCCGTATTGCTGGTTGTGGTTTCTAGTAATTGCAAAATTTGCAACAATGGAATTCCCGCTTTTAATAAACGCGCTATCTGATGAGTAAAAACAAAAATCTCCTGCACCTTGACAGATCTAATAAATCGAATAGTCCAACGCGTATGAATATAGCTGATAAAAATACCTTGCTCTTGCAATTCTAAACGTAATTGAGCTTTACTTCGGAAAAATTCTTTACCTTTGCATGGTTTTCTTTTTTTAGTAATCCCTTTCCAAATATATATTTTAACAATACTTAACATAATGTATTTTTAATCTTTTATTATTCGTTTCATTTCTAACAAACTTATCTCACCTTGTTTAAGCTTTTCTAAAGCTGATAAATACAAAGTTTGCATTCCTTGTTTTTGTGCAAATTCTTTTATTTCTAATGCGTTATTTTTTTGTAAAATTATTTTTTTCATTTCCTCCGTAAGCGTTAAAATTTCAAAAATACCTGTACGACCTTTATATCCGTCTGTGCATTGCGAACATCCTCTTGCAGTGAAAATTTTAATATTAGGATCTGGTATTAAATTCAACTTAAACAAAAATTTTTCCGGTAATTGCTCTTCAATTTTGCATTGTGTACATAACCGTCTTACTAATCGCTGTGCAATAATTAAATTGACAGAAGCAACAATGTTGTAAGTAGGTATATTCATATTCTCTAAACGGATCAAACTCTCAATCGCGCTGTTAGTATGTAAAGTTGATAAAACGAGATGGCCTGTTTGTGCTGCCTTTATCCCTATTTCAGCTGTTTCCTGATCACGCATTTCGCCAACCATGATAATATCCGGATCTTGACGTAAAAATGCTCTTAGCACACAAGCAAAATTTAAACCTATGGCTGGATTTATGTTAACCTGATTGATTCCCGGCAAAATAATTTCTATAGGATTTTCAACAGTAGAGATATTAACTGTTGGTTTTTTTAAAAAACTTAATGCTGTGTAAAGCGTAATAGTTTTCCCGCTGCCAGTAGGTCCAGTCACTAAAATCATACCATGAGGACTTTTTAGGGCTGTTATAAATTCCCCTATTTGTTTTCTATTCATTCCTAATTTATCTATTTCTAGCAACATTTTGTTACTATCCAAAATTCTAATAACTAATTTTTCTCCGTGAATAGTGGGGCAGGTACTTAATCGGCAATCTACATTTCGACCATACCTATCTTTTACCTGAAAACGACCATCTTGTGGAATTCTTCGCTCAGCAATATCTAACTGAGACATGATTTTTAAACGGGTAATAACTCGTGGTATTAAATGTTTAGGTAAAACAACTATTGAATATAATAAACCATCGATACGAAAACGTATTTCTAATTGTTCTTGATAAGGTTCTATATGAATATCGGAAGCATTGCGTGTAATCGCATCGATCAAAAATTTATAGACATAATTTATAATTGTTAAATCATCACTGCTAGAATTATTAAACGATGAGTCAAGATTATTAATCTCCTTTAATTGCGCTTCTTTATCAGGATTTACACCTATAACACTACTAATGGTTTGTTTTTTTAAAGAAATGACTTTTTTTAATAGCGCTACTAATTTTTTTTCATCTGCAATCTTATATTCCAACATTAAGCCGGTAGTAAATCGAATAGTATCAAAAACTAATTGCTGTGTAGGATCAACCAAAACTAAACCCAATTTTTGTTTATCTTGCCATAAAGGTAATATTTGATATTTTTGTTGTAAATTTTTATCGATTAAACAACTGGGTATTTGCAATACATCGATAGTATCTAAGTCAATATATTCTAGAAAAAATTCTTTTGCTAAAAGCTGAGCTAAACAGGAAGAATCTATCTTTTTTGTTTGAATTAAATAAGTTATAAAAGAAACTTGCTGCTGCTTGGCATAAGCAATCATTTCTTCAATAAATTCTTTTTTTAAACCACAATCGAGTATTAAATGTTTTAAAAAATTATTGATGACAAACTTTTCCATTTTATTATCTACATGCAATCCAACCTTTATTTAGTATAACGCAAATTAAAGGTTAAATGTATTGACACATTATTTTTTTAATGTTTATATGGATACTACTAAGTTAATGAATACCTTGCTGGTAGAAGTTCTAGAGGTTAACAATAGAAATATTTAAAAAAAATAATAATTTCTATTTTTAGGAACTTACTTATTTTCTTATAGCTAATGCTTAGGAATTAATTAAATGCAAAATTTATATTATTGCGTTGATATATTCTCTAAGTTTTATAATGTAGGAAGTAGGAAATCCAGCAAGGTTTCTTATTTTTAGCTTGAATGGAATCTTTTTTTACCTCACTCTGGCTAAAATTTCACATTTTTAAATCCCTGAGATATATTAAAAAAATAAACTAATTCAATAAAAACCAGGATCTGATACTTATGGGCGGATTAAACCCACCTATTATTTATATTTGGCATACTAGGCTTGAAGTCCATGCAAAAAAATATACGCTCTTTCAAAGCTGGCTTTCTTCCGAGGAAAAAATACGGGCTGAAAAGCTAGCTACCCCTTATCGACAAAACTTTATTATTTCAAGAGGGGTGCTACGTGATTTATTAGCCTATTATTCTAATTACCCCCCCCAGGAGCTGAAATTAAGCTATTCACTTTCTGGTAAGCCCTTATTAATAAATCCTGAGCAACCCATAGAGTTTAACCTTTCTCATTCAAAAAATATCTTGGCTTATGCTTTTACGATTGACGCGCCTGTGGGTATTGATATTGAATATATAAGTCACAGAACGAATCTCGACAAAATCGCCTATCGTTTCTTCCCTGCGGATGAATATGATCGATTAAAATTATTAGAAGGTAAAAAAAAATTAAAGGCATTTTTTAATGCATGGGTAAAAACCGAAGTGTTAATAAAAGCCATGGGTAAAACCTTACAGACTCATCCCTATTCTCGATACAAACTATCCTTAGATCCTCAATTAAATCCTTTAATAGACATAAAAAAGAGTATAGATTCTCTTTATACTTTTTATAATTTATCCCTTTATCCTAATTTTGCAACGGCTGTTGCTGTAAAGGGCGATAGAAAACCTATCGTTATTAAAAAATATACCAAAACAATGTTTGCTCGCGTTAAAAGTAAATAATATTGATTACTCTTTATTAAAATTCCATGAGCATAAAACGCACTACACCACATGTCGTATCATCAGGTTGCATTTCTGTTAAAGGATAATGCTGGTTGAGAGCTTTCAGATAACGGCGATTGCCATCAATCACTAATTGTCTAAAAAGTAGTGTACTTCCAGGATCTTGCTTTATTTTAGCTAAGATAAAAGCCGCATTGTGTGCAACACAGTCGGTATCTAATACGATAATACAATTTTTTGGAAAACTTGGACCTTGAGCGGTTTCCATGCAATCATTTTCTACACGAAGTGCAAATGCATCCGAACTAAGGGGAATATTGGTGCTTAAATACTTTGAATAGGTTTTAGGTGAGATTTTTATAAAATGCAGAAAACGTTCTTTTGCCTCTTGGGGTGTCAATAAGGGCACCTGATAGTAAGGCTGATTATTTTCATAGTGATAAGCCCCTTCAGCTTCTTCAGCTGCATGCTCATGATCGAGCCATCCATGAGGTTTATTAAAAACTTTCTCAATATGGCTAGCCAATCGATCACCTATATTTTTAATCGGGCTATTGCCTATTAAATGACTAATTTGGCTTTGCGAACGATCCAAATGATCAGATAAATCAGTGATCCCACCTACTAAGCGAGCTAATTTCCGTAAATTTTTCCGTCTAATATCTTTTATATTCATGCCATAGCTTTATTAAAGTTTTATTGTTATGACCCATAGAGTAAACTTATACTTTGTTTAAAGTCCTATAAATGTCAAAAAAAGTAATATGTATGGTAATACATATTACCTTTTTAGATAAGTAGCGGCATAAATTATTTTAACTTAACAACAAAACTACCTAGTTTTTTCTTAACTTTTATCTTTTTCAGCTGTATATAATTTGGTAAACCTTTTTGATACGGAGGATAATCCTCCTCCTGAATTAATGGCAACAGATAATCACGACAGCGTTGTGTAATATGGAAACCCTCTTTAGTGATATACGCACGAGGTAATTTTCTTTCCTTATTAGCAACCGCAGCTAATTTTGCCTCTCCAATGCTCCATTGATAACGCTTGCTTGGCCCTCTAACAATAGTAGGCATGACCGCATTTTTTCCTTTAATAGCCAATTCAACAGCGGCTTTGCCTAAAGCATAGGCCTGTTTAACATCAACTCCAGCAGCAATATGTCGTGCCGAACGCTGCAAATAGTCAGGTAGCGCCCAATGATATTTATACCCTAACTTAGTTTTAACTAATTGCGCAATAACTGGAGCCGCGCCACCAAGCTGCTTATGGCCAAATGCATCAGTCGTACCTATTTCAGCTAAAAATTTTTGTGTAGAATCCTTAATCCCTTCTGCCAAAACAATAACACAAAAACCCCATTTTTTTACTGTTTTATCTACTTTCTGTAAAAATAAAGATTCGTTAAAGATTATTTCAGGAAATAAAATAATATGCGGCACATCTCCTTTTTTTTGCATAGCCAGCCCACTTGCTGCCGCTATCCAACCGGTATGTCGGCCCATTACTTCCATAATGAACACTTTAGTCGATGTTGCGTACATCGAAGCAACATCTAAACCCGCTTCTAGCGTAGAAATAGCGATATATTTTGCAACAGAACCAAAACCAGGGCAGTTATCGGTAATAGGAAGATCATTATCCACCGTTTTGGGGATACCTATGCAACTTAGGGGGTAACCTAGCGTTTGGCTGAGCAAATAAACTTTATGCGCTGTATCCTGTGAATCCCCGCCTCCATTATAAAAAAAATAACCAATATCATGCGCTTTAAAAACCTCCAATAAGCGTTCATATTCCGCACGATTATTCTCTAAACTTTTTAATTTATAACGACAAGAGCCAAATGCTCCCCCGGGTGTATAACGTAATCCAGCAATCGCTTTGCTGCTTTCTTTGCTGGTATCAATTAAATCTTCAGTTAAAGCGCCTATAATTCCATTACATCCCGCATAAACCTTTCCAATTTTATTTTTATAATGCCTAGCAGTTTCAATCACCCCACTGGCTGTTGCATTAATAACTGCCGTTACACCGCCTGATTGAGCATAAAACACATTTTTCTTTGACATCCTGCGTATTCTCCAGGTAACTTAAAGTTAAATATACTCACAGCAATTGGATTTTTGGCAAGTGCCGCGCTCGTGCAGCAATCTATGTGGTATAACATATACATGAGGATTGCGAGTTGAGCGGCAACACAGACAAAAATTCAAGTGCAAAGAGTATAATATACTTGAAACATTCACACTTTTTCTAGACTCACATCATGCGACTTCATATTTTAGGCATCTGCGGTACATTTATGGCAGGCATCGCTTTAATAGCCAAGCAAAAAAATTTGGACGTAACCGGCTCTGATGCGAATATCTATCCTCCGATGAGTATTCATTTGGCGGAACATAAAATTACAGTTTTTGAAGGCTATAATGAAAAAAATCTGTTACCTCACCCTAATTTAGTCATCATGGGAAATGCCATGACCCGTGGAAACCCGTGTGTGGAATATGTTTTAAATCAAAATATCCCTTATATTTCTGGTCCGCAATGGCTAGCGGAAAATGTTTTACACAAATATCATGTTTTAGCTGTTTCGGGTACACATGGGAAAACCACGGTATCGAGTTTATTAAGTTGGATATTAGAATATGCTGGCTTAAATCCTGGATTTTTAATTGGTGGTATCTCTAAAAATTTTGATAGTTCTGCCCGTTTAGGAAAAGAAGATTTTTTTGTCATTGAAGCAGATGAATATGATACGGCATTTTTTGACAAACGCTCGAAATTTATCCATTACCATCCTCAAACTTTGATTTTAAATAATCTTGAATTTGATCATGCTGATATTTTTCCAAACTTGAATGCGATTAAAATTCAATTTTCTTATTTACTGCGTACAGTACCCAGTCAGGGATTAATTATCTATCCAAAAAGTGATAAAAATTTACAAAATGTAATCTCATGGGGATGTTGGACCCCTATTGAATACACAGGAAATGAAGAAAATAAGGATGTAATTTGGCACACTAACTTGTTAAAAGCGGATGCTAGTCAATTTACTATTCATTATAAAAACATACTCCAAGGCGAAGTAAATTGGTCACTAATAGGTGATCATAATGCAGCAAATGCTATTATTGCAGTAGCTGCTGCACATCATGTCGGTGTTAATCCAAAAAAAGCGATTGCTGCATTGAATCAATTTCAAGGTATCAAACGCCGCTTAGAAATCTATAAAAAAATCAATGGCATCACTCTTTACGACGATTTTGCCCATCATCCTACTGCCATTGCTGCAACCCTTGCTGGTTTACGAAAAAAAATTGGAAATAAGCGCATCTTAGTTATTTTAGAATCCGGAACACACACCATGCGTTCGGGAATACATCAACAAACTTTAGGCCCCTCTTTACAAGAGGCAGATAAGGTATGGTTAATGCGACCAAAACAAGATTGGGGTATTGATAATGTGTTGCAAACGACATCCGTTCCTATTTTTATTTGTGATTCAGTCGCTGATATCATTAAAAAAGTAGCTAAAGAAGCGCATACTGCTGATCATATTGTGATTATGAGTAACTCTTCTTTTGATAACCTACATGAAAAGTTAGCTCAGACTTTAGACGCATGAATAATACTGCAGATCATTATCTCAAATTAGCTTTATCATTAGCAGAGATCCGCCGCGGTTTTTGTGCGCCAAATCCTTGTGTGGGCGCTATATTAATTAAAAACACACAGGTTATTGCTACGGGATATCACCAGAAAAGTGGCTCTGCTCATGCTGAAGTGGATGCCATCAATAAAGCTGACCCTTCTCTCGCCCAAGGTGCCACATTGTATGTCACTTTACAACCTTGTTGTCATACCGCTAAAAAAACTCCTCCTTGCACTGAGATGATTATAAAAAGCGGTATAGTGAAAGTCATTTATGGTTTTCGAGATCCTAACCCTGCTGTAAACAACCAGACTGACAAAATATTACAACATGCGGGAATTGAATGTATTCAGCATTCTGTCACTGCTATCGATAATTTTTATGCAAGCTATGAGTACTGGTGGAAATATAAAAGACCATTTACTACCGCAAAATTAGCTATGAGCTTAGATGGGAAAATTGCCGGTAAAAATGGAAAGCGTATTCAATTAACAGGCGATGCAGCGCAAGAGTTTACACATCAACGACGTAAACAAGCTGACGCCATTTTAACAACGGCAAAAACAATTTGCTTAGACAACCCCTTGTTAAATAGCCGTTTAGAGGATGGAGACTATAAAAAACCGCTTTATATTTTAGATACTCATCTGAGCATACCGATTTCAGCAAAAATTTTTAGTTCTGCAGAACCCATTACTATTTTCCATGACGTTAATTTAAGCAAACAATATCAGCAAAGACTACAACAACATGACATACGTTTAATTCCTATAAAAAGTGATAAAAATGGCCTAGATTTACTTGAGATACTGAAGCGAATTGGCAAAGATGGAAAAATAGACCTTTGGATAGAAGCTGGGGGCAAAATTTTTCAATCTTTCGTCCAAAATAACTTATTGCAGCGTGCTTTTATTTACGTGGCACCCCTATGGTTGGGAGAAAATGCCCAAATAGCTTTTACTTTATCTCATCCTTTAAAAGCAGCCATATCGATTAATTCGATTATTTTAGGTAAAGATACTTGTTTTGAGTTTAAATGGGAGGAAAAATAAGCGTATACTACTGTTTCAATTAAGCAATATAACAAAATACATACAAATGATAAAAGCCTCTACATTCCCAAATATCGACCGTGCTTTAAAAGACCTGCGTCTAGGTAAAATGATTGTTTTATTTGATCATGAGAACCGAGAAAATGAAGGTGACTTAGTCCTTGCTGCTGAAAAAGTGACGCCTGAAGCCATTAATTTTATGGCTCAATATGCACGTGGTTTAATCTGCTTAGCCTTAGTTGAACAAGATATTAAGCGTTTGCAAATCCCTATGATGGTAGAACACTCTACCAACCCTTTTAATACGGCCTTTACTGTGTCTATCGAGGCTGCAAAAGGAGTCACGACTGGCATCTCTGCCGCAGACCGAGCTCATACCATTCAAGTCGCTATCAACCCTGACAGTGAACCAAAAGACATCGTCATGCCAGGACATATTTTCCCTTTACGTGCTCGAAAAGGTGGTGTTTTAGAGCGTATGGGACAAACGGAAGGAAGCACTGACTTAACCCGTTTAGCTGGATTAAAGTCTGCAGCAGTTATCTGTGAAATTATGAATCCTGATGGCAGTATGGCGCGACTCCCTGACTTAGAGAGATTCGCCAAGCAACATCAACTCAGCTTATTATCAGTACGAGAGTTAATCCAATACCGTTTACAAACTGAATCTTTAGTCAAAGAAATCGCTTCTATTCGCTTACCCACCGAAGATTATGGTGATTTGACTATCAAATTGTTTGAAAGTTGTATGGACAAGCATCACCATTTAGCGATTATTAAAGAAAAGTCGGTAGCAGCCTATCAACCCACTTTAGTACGTATCCATTCAGAATGTTTTACCGGCGATCTCTTTGGCTCTACCCGCTGTGATTGTGGTTGGCAATTACATGAATCTTTAGCTCAAATTAGTCAACAAGGCGGTATTTTACTGTACTTACGTCAAGAGGGCCGAGGTATTGGTTTATTGAATAAACTTAAAGCGTATGCTTTACAAGATCAAGGCCTTGATACCGTCGAAGCAAACCAAGAATTAGGTTTTGGCAGTGATGATCGGAATTATTGGATAGGCGCGCAAATGCTGCAAAACTTGAAAATATTGCAGATAAAATTATTAACCAATAATCCCCAAAAAATCATTGACTTAGAACAATACGGAATTGAAGTCGTTGAACGCATTCCATTAATTGCCACACCTAACTCAACGAATCATGCCTATTTAAAAACTAAGCAAACCAAGCTCGGACATCTACTCAATTTATAAAAAGGAGCTACCTATGCAAAAAATAAAAGAAATCATTGCTAAACCTTTATATTTCAATCAACCAATTGATGAGTTTAATATTACTATTGTAGTCAGTCGCTTCAATCAAAGTATCACTGAAGAATTACTGAATGGTGCCTTACAACGATTAAAAGAATTAAATTTTCCTGAACCATGCATCACTATTGTCAGGGTTCCTGGGGCAGTAGAAATCGGTCTTGCAGCTCAGCAAATAGCTATTTCTGATGAAAATTGTTTAGCTATTATTTGTTTGGGCGCGGTTATCCGGGGTGAAACCGATCATTATGACTATGTTTGTCAGCAAGTAAGTTATGCTTGCCAAAAAATTGCTTTACAAGAATCTATACCGATTATTTTTGGCGTGCTAACCACTGACAGCGAAGAACAAGCACTAGCACGTATAGATGGAACCCGATGTCACAAAGGCCGTGCTGCAGTAGATTCAGCAATGGAAATGATCTCGGTTTTAGAACAAATCGAGGTAGACTAAATAGGACTCTTCGCACTTAAATTTTTGCCTATGTTTTAAGCAACTATTTATAGCTACTGTTACCTAATCAATTAGAGGAAATATATTTTTCACGTCGAATAATATCCGTAGGAAAAGCATAACTTTTAACTAAAAGTGTAAAAACCTCATCTACCATGTTGGGGTTACCGCACAAATACACAATATCTTGTTTAGCATTCGGTTTTATTTCACTAAAGGCATTCAACACATAGCCGGTATGCTCGTAACTCAAAGCCTCTTTTAATTTAACCCGACTATAATAAGCGTGAAATTCAAACCAAGCATTTTTTTCTGAAAATGCAATAAATTCATTGCGATATAATAAATCTTCCGGTCTACGCACACCAAATAACAAAATGACCTTAAAGCAGGGACGTAATTTAAAGCGGTGTTCTAATTCTGCTAACATCGTCCGATAGGGTGTAACGCCAGTACCCGTTGCTACCAACACATAACGCTCCGGCATCTCCTCTCGCAAAATGAGTCGGCCAAAAGGACCAGTCGCCGTGACTCTATCTCCGGGTTTTAATGTAAATAACAGCTCACTCGCAATACCTGCAGGGACATAAGAGGCGGCAAATTCAATTTTATTAGTCGCCTGATGGGTTTTATTAGCGATACTATAACTACGGCGCAGTGTTTTTTCTGCGGTAGGAATATGCAAGGTAATAAATTGTCCTGGAATAAACTCAAAGCTCTCACCCTCTTCATAGCGAAAAATGAAATGCTTGACGTCTGGAGCAATCTGCTCACTGGCCTCGAGGGTTAAATGAAATTCTTTTCGTGACATAGTCCGCGTAGTCTAATCAGCTAGGTAGGTTTCGTCAAAATATTTTATGCTAAAACGAGCTTTGATATCCGCCAAAAAGCAAATTTACTCGCTAAACGTATTATGGATACAGTAAAGAAGGTCCGGAATCTAAAGAACCGGGAGATTCTTCAAATTCATCTGAATTTAGCTTAGGCTTAACACCGATTGTTGAGTCATCCTTAAATTGTGTCTGATTCTTTATTAAATAATTAGCTTTAATATATTCAGTAATTTTTACTGCTAATAGTTCATGTAACCTTCTCGCTGGATGTAAGTCATCCCAAAAGATAGTATTTCTATTTAAGTAGTCTTTTTTAATAGCTCCTAATACTGAATTATTAATAGAAGTAAGTATAATTTCTTTATTAAATGATTTTTTATAGTGATCCACAACAGACTTAATAATATTAATAATCCAAAAATTGTGTATATCGTCCTTGTAAGCCAAGGTTATTATTTTACTTTCAGAAGGAAATTTTTTAATTTTTTCATTTAATTGATCTAAAGTCTCCTTTGAAAGATCAAATTTTTGTAACACAGGTTTAGAGTCATTTTTAATTAATTGACCATCTTTTATGATATAACTAAAAAATCGATTGTCGGCCTTTTTGATAATAACTGCATTTCCAGCAGTGATATTTCCTAATGACAATAAGTCGCTTTCTTGACCTTCACTTTCAGGTAAATAGTAAACAGCGCAGCCAGCGGTAAAACCATGAGCTTCCGGATTTTTCAAAATTTCATCCAGAATAGCTTCAATATTTATCATTTTTATATCGATATTTAATTTGGCTTGTTTCGTTACTTTATTAACAAATTCATCTAATTTACTTTCATCTACTTGGCTCCTACTAACTTCTCCCTCCTTAGAAAAAATTGCTAATTCTTCTTTAGTCAGAGTAATATTCGCTTTTTTAAATTTCTCATCGGATTTATTAATTATAAATTCCCTATTATTTTTAAAATAAATGGTTCTTTCTTTATTTTCGCCAACAATCACAATAGCTTTTTCTATATTTTTTATAGTTTCAGAGTCTAAACAATTTTTATCTTTAAATTGATAAACAGTACAACAATCAAAATTAACATATTGGCACTGATTAGCAAGTTCTTGTAATCTCTGATTATATAGCCGGCAAGCTAATTTCATTTTTGATTTTTCTTTTGCTGACTTGTGTGAAAAACGAGGTGTTTCACTAATATCCGGCAAACCAATAAGTAACAAATGCTTTAAATAGTTAGAACCTGTTTTCTCATTTCTATTGGTTAAGATTGCGATAGTATTAATAATTCCCTGAACTGCCCTTTCCACTCCTTCTGCATCATAGTATCCAAGCGTCACCAGATCATTAGCCCCTGCAAAAATAACTCCCAGCATACTAGAATTAATTATATTTATGATTTTCTCAGCTTGTTTCTGAATGTTTCCAAGAAAAAAACTTAAGATAAAACCTTTAAAATATTTAAAAAAACTTGTTATATTTCTGTAGTCATACGTAGTTGCTCCTCCTTCTGCTACATTTTTAAAATAGGTAGCTTTTTCTTGGGCAGACCAAGTTGCTTTTTCTTTTAAAATACTATTAAAAATGTTTCCAAATAGGTAAGCCCAAGTATGACCATTGGTGAAATTATTGTAATCTGAGTGATACAAAAACCATTTAAAAGGAAAACATCCGCATATAGTTTCATTATATTTTTTCTCTTCATCCGATAAGCTATCTCCCAGAGCAATAGCCCCAGTTATTACAAATTTATCTATCGATGGTGTATTTAACATACTGACTCTTATTATTTTTAAAACGGGATGAATTTCTGATAAGAAAGTATAATGAAAAGAGATTAAAGATTTATTAAATAATGAAAATTAATAGGCTAATTATTCATAAAATAATTTTTAGCGTGAGTCACATCTTTAGTAATTTGATGTTTAAGTGCTGTTAAATTATCGAATTTTTTTTCATCGCGTATTTTTTTTAAAAATTCTACTTCAATAAACCGGCCGTAGATATTTTGATCAAAATCAAATAAATAAACTTCTAATAAATTTCTCAAACCATTTACGGTTGGACGTTTACCTATATTAGCAACTCCGGCTAGTGGGGTTGATGCTAAACCATATACGTTGACAATAAACACACCTTGTAAAGGCAGGATCTGGCGATGCAATCCAATATTAGCCGTAGGAAAACCGATTAACCGTCCGCGTTGATCGCCATAGATAACACGGCCACTGAGTTTAAAGGAACGGCCTAATAGCAATGACGCTAATTTAAAATCAGCTTGCTTTACAGCCCTTCTTACGCGTGAACTACCTATGCGCTCATTTTCAAATAATACCGTTGGCGTAGAAAAAACTTTGAATCCATACTCCTGCCCTAATTTCTGCAGAAAAGAAAAATCTCCCTGACGTCCTCTTCCAAAACGAAAATCATCACCGATGATTAAGCCTTTTACACCCAATTTATCGATCAAAATTTTTTTAACAAACTCTTCTGCGCTGCATTCCGCTAAACGTTTATTAAAACGTAAACAAAGGACGCGATCGATAGTTAAAAATTGTAAAAATTTAATTTTTTCCCTTAACCGCATTAAGCGTGCGGGTGCTTGATCTCGATAAAAAAATTCTTGCGGGTGAGGTTCAAACAGTATCACGCAAATAGGTAGATCTAGCTGCTTACCTAATTTAATTAAAGCTTGAATAACCTTCTGATGCCCTTGATGTAATCCATCAAAATTACCAATAGTCGCGACACAAGTTTTATGTCTAGGTTTTATATTATGGCTATTGCAAATGAACTCTATCATGACTGGGCTTTTAAATCATGGTAACGCAAACCACCAAGCCATAGCATAGTAATATAAATAATAACAGAAGTAATACCCAGCAAGAAAATATGTGAAAAACGTTGTTGCCAGCCCCAATTTATCCAAACAGGAATAGCGGCTGCCGCCCAGTACAAAAATAAACCCAGTGCGCTATTAGCAAATAATAATCGCAATACAAACTTTAACCAACCCGATTGCCATTGAAAAACTTGACGGGCTTGTAAACCCCATAGTAACAAACCTGCATTTAACCAAGCCGACAACGAACTTGCCAATGCTAAACCAGCATGCTTTAGTGGAAAGATCAATAAAGCATTAAAAATCATATTTGCAATTAGCGCAATAATACCTATCCTCACTGGCGTTCTTATGTTTTGTTGCGCATAAAAAGCTGCTGCTAATACCTTAATCAACATGAAAGCTTGCAAACCTACGGAATAAGCAATCACACTACGCTGGGTCATAAAGACATCATGAATAGTAAATTTCCCATAATGAAAAAGTGTAACAATAAGCGGCCCTGATAAGATCAACATGGTTAACGAAGCAGGAACACCGATCAATAAATTACAACGTAAACCCCAGTTTAAGGTACTGGCAAACAATTCAGGAGATTTTGCTGCATGCTGACGAGAAAGATGCGGCAAAATCACCGTCATTAACGCCACACCAAACACACCTAGAGGAAAATAAGCAAGTCTATCGGAGTAATAAAGCCAAGTCACACTACCTGCAACTAAAAATGAAGCAAAAATTGTATTAAGTAATAAACTGATCTGCCCTATAGAGGAACCAAATAAAGCTGGCAACATAAGCTTTAATACTTTTTGTACACCCGGATCCCGCCATTTAAAACGCGGCTTTTTTAATAATTTTAGTCGATGGAGAAAAGGTAATTGAAAACCTAATTGTAGAAATCCTGCTAATAGCACACCCCATGCTTGAGCTTCAACAGGTACTTTAAAAAAACGCGTCACGCTAAACGCAGTCATGATTAAGGAGATATTTAATAATGCCGGCGTAAAAGCAGGCACCCAAAATTGCCCGTAACAATTTAAAGTCGCGCCGACTAAAGCCGTTAAAGAGATCAACATCAAATAGGGAAAGGTTATCCTTAACATATCTATCGCTAATTGAAAGCGATAAGGATCTAAGCCTGGCGCAAATAAACTAACCAAACCTTTACTTCCTAGAACACCTAGAATACAAATTCCTAATAAAATTACTCCTAATGTCCCTGCAATATACGCAATAAATTTTTGCACTTCTTCTTGTGAACGAGTTTGCTTATATTCAGATAAAGTGGGAATAAAAGCCATTGAGAAAGATCCTTCCGCAAATAATCCGCGCATGAAATTAGGAATTTTAAAAGCAATGTAAAAAGCATCAACGGCTGCCGTAGCACCAAAAATTCTAGCCGCCACCATATCGCGAACAAATCCTAAAATTCGCGAAATCAATGTCATGGAAGCAACAACGGAAGTTGACTTAAAAAGTGCCTTACTCATCGGTTTTCTAACCACATTTCAACGATTAATTGCGCCGCAATACTATCAATAGATTTTTTTCTCAAGGCCTTATATCCACCCACAGCAAAAAGTCGTGAACGCGCTTCAACGGTAGTCAGCCTTTCATCAATAGGGAACACCGGTATTTGAAAACGATTTTTTAGCTCCATCAAAAAATCTCGTGCTAAATGTGTTATCGGTTGTTCTGTTCCGTCCATATTTAAAGGAATGCCCACTACTAACACATCAGGAGACCAAACCTGCAATAACTGAGCAATTTCTTTCCAAGGTAGATTCCCTTTTTTTACACTTAAACTTGTCAAAGGTTGTGCTAAAGATGGCAAGGTTTGCCCTAGCGCCACACCAATATATTTAGATCCAAAATCAAATCCTATAACTGTCTTAATCTCAGGCATGACCACCCATATAAGCTAGTTTAGTAACATCAACACCTAAATAATTCATCGCTTTTAACCATCGTTGTTCGAAGGGAATATCAAACAATATATTAGGATTTGCCGGCAAAGTTAACCAAAAATTATTAACAATTTCTTGTTCCATTTGACCGGCTATCCAATTTGCATAACCTAATGAAAAAATAAACTTATCAGGCCCCTGCTGTTTAGCAATCGCGAGCAAAATATCCTTAGATGTCGTAACAGAAATTTCACTGCTCATTTTAAGGCTAGATTGCCACTCACCCACAGGTGCATGTATCACAAAACCACGTTCAGGATGAACAGGCCCTCCACATAGGATCGGAAAATCTTCTCCTGCAATGTTCTTAGCTGGCTCCTCTGTCTTACTATTCGTGATGTCTTGTAATATTTCTGAAAGATTAACTCGCAAGGATTGTAAAGGTAGATTAATCACTATCCCCACTGCCCCCTTTTCAGTATGCTCGCATACATACACCACAGAACGATTGAAATAGGCATCTGTTAAAATAGGCATAGCCACTAAAAAATAATTTGTAAAATAATGTGTCGTCTCTATCATTAACCCTTTCTCGACTAAAATCTGCTCGCTAATCATAGCATCTGCTTTCGTGTCCAACCTAGTCTTTAAGTTAGAATGATAACCCTCCTTATTCCTAACGTTAAGATCTGAGAAATATTGTCCATCATGATACGATACTAAGCGTTATCGCGTTAAACAAAAATTTGCAATGAAAAAGAGAAGTTTATGAACATTAATTTTCGTGTAGGTTATGGCTATGATGTGCATGCCTTTAAAATAGGAGAACATATAATCTTAGGAGGCGTCAAAATCCCTTATCGACTGGGACTTAAAGCCCACTCAGATGGTGACGTTGTCATTCATGCCTTAGTGGATGCACTATTAGGAGCCAGCGCTTTAGGTGATATAGGTCACCATTTTCCTGACACTGATGAGCGCTGGAGAAATAAAGACAGTCGAATATTTCTACAAACTACCGTCCAGATGTTGAATGAAAAAAATTGGTCCATAAATAACGCAGATATTACGATCATCGCAGAAGCGCCCAAACTTAAAGATTATTTTGCAGCGATACGATTTAATTTAGCACAAGACATGAAAATTGATCTGAATCAGATCAATGTAAAAGCAACTACTACAGAAAAACTAGGTTTTATTGGGCGCCATGAAGGAATTGCAGCCACTGCAATCGCTCTTGTTCAGACTAAATAATTTTTAATGGTACCGAGAGTGGGACTCGAACCCACACGATGTCACCATCACCGGATTTTGAATCCGGCGCGTCTACCAATTCCGCCATCCCGGCAACAGCCGCCCAAGTATAACAAAGTATTTTTTTGAATCAATCTTTATTGTTAAAAGGCGCTCTAGCGAAAACTTTACCTTACCAATATTATAGTTATTTTCAATATTGGGATAGAACTCTTTTATCTCATTTTTTAAAAAGAACTACCTACCATTACTTCCATATTAAACTATATATAACTCTGAAAATTTAATGGGCTTGCAATCAAAATCTCAATCACTTATTGTTTTCTAAACAAGGATTTAATATCCCACAATTAAAATACGCAAAGTTTACAACTTGATCTTTTAAAAGAAGCTATCAACAATAAGGTCATAATGGAATAGGATTTTAAGAGGTAAAAATGTACAATAATGAAGCGATAATATCACAAGATGTGCCACACTCTTTAACCAGCAAAAAACAATTATTCCTCGCTTCAGTTATTTGCATACTTGCTGCCATGTTTTATATGTATGAATATACATTGCAAGTATCTCCCGCCGTTATGACCAATGAATTGATGCGTGATTTAGGTCTTAATGCAGCAAGTTTAGGAACCATGGCCGCTTTTTATTTTTATTCTTATACGCCCATGCAGTTACCCGCAGGTTTGCTCTTTGACCGCTTTGGTCCGCGCCGTTTAATTACCTTAGCTATTTTAGTATGCGCCTTAGGGGCCTTTTTATTTAGCATTACACCCGATGCGATCGCCGCTTCATTTGGCAGGTTCTTGATGGGCATAGGATCTTCCTTTTCATTTATAGGTGCTTTACTTCTTGTTTCACGCTGGTTTCCTCCTCAATATTTTGCTTTACTCACCGGCCTCGTGCAATTAATGAGTTCAGTCGGAGCAATAGCTGGTCAAGTTCCTTTAGTCACCGCTGTCAACCATTGGGGTTGGCGATTAACAATTATCTCTTTATCTATGGTCGGTTGTTTGCTTGCCTTACTAGTATGGATGGTGGTTCGAGATAGCCCCGAGACAGTTTCAAAAGGGTATAAATTTCAACCTCCTCCTAAAAAAAGTGAATTGAAAAGATTACAGCAAGTCTGTAGCAATAGACAAACTTGGTTAATTGCTTTGTATTCTTTTTCTATTTGGGCACCTATCACTGCATTTGCTGCCTTATGGGGCATCCCTTTTCTGGTAGCTAGTTACTCTCTTACTACAGAAGCTGCTTCTGAAGCGAGCGCAATGATTTGGCTAGGTATTGGTGTAGGTAGTCCCTTAATTGGTTGGTTCTCTGACAAAATTAATTCGCGATCCAAGCCACTTAGCTTTTCTGCTTTATTAGGGGTAATTAGTCTTACGACTATTATATATTGCCCGCCATTACCATTACCTTGGCTATACTTTATTTTATTTGCTTTTGGTTTAGCTGCATCAGGACAATCCTTAGCCTTTGGAGTTGTCAAAGATAATAATACTTCTTGTGTAGTGGGTACCGCAATCGGCTTTAATAATATGGCCGTTGTCGCAGGAGGAGCTCTCTTTCAGCCCTTAATAGGAGTTTTGCTTTATATCAATTGGGGAGGCATCATGCATAATGGCACCCCCTTTTATGATATAGTAGATTACCAGAAGGCACTTTTGGTATTACCTTTATGCTATATCATTGCGTTTTTTGTAAGCCATTTTTTGCTTCGAGAAACTCATTGCAAACCGCAATATTCCAATGAAACAGCTAATGCAATTTAAGTTTTTTATTCGCATTACTACTTTAATCAAATCTTATGTCTGAAAATAATAATAACGATTTATCATCGCTTTCTTCAGCAAAGCAAAAACCGACTTTACTTGCCGCTATTATCTGTATTCTTGCCTCTTGTTTTTACATGTACGAATTCATATTGCAAGTTTCACCTGCGGTGATGACAAATCAATTAATTAATGACTTAGGACTTAATGCTATAACATTAGGAACAATGGCTGCGTTTTATTATTATTCTTATACTCCCATGCAGCTTCCAGCAGGGTTTTTATTTGATCGGTTTGGCCCTCGACGCTTATTAACTATAGCCGTTCTTACCTGCGCAATGGGTGCGTTCTTGTTTGGCTCAACCAGCAATGTGGCCACTGCTTCTGCGGGCCGATTTATGATGGGAACGGGTTCAGCTTTTGCATTTATAGGAACTTTAGTTCTGATTTCCCGCTGGTTTCCTTCTCGATACTTTGCTTTCTTAACAGGTTTAGTCGAATTAATGAGCTGTGTAGGAGCTATTGTAGGCGAAACACCATTAACCATTGCCGTAGGTCATTGGGGCTGGCGACAAACTATCACCATCTTAGGTATTATAGGTGTAGTTTTGGCCCTATTAATCTGGTTGATAGTACGAGATAGTCCCGAAGTTGTCTCAAAAGGACACAAGTTTCAACGTACTTCAAAAAAAAGCATACTCCAAAGCTTTCATCAAGTTGCTGCAAATAACCAAACATGGTTTATAGCGCTGTATTCATTTATGGTATGGGCACCTATTACTGCTTTTGCAGCGTTATGGGGTGTACCCTTTCTCGTTGTCGCCTATGGTATCAGCACTAAAGCAGCCTCTACTGCTTGTACTATGATTTGGTTAGCGATAGGCATAGGCTGTCCATTATTAGGTTGGTGGTCTGATAAGGTCAACTTACGTGGCATGCCCTTAAAGTTTGCTGCTTGTTTAGGTATAGTTGGATTAATTCCGGTTATTTATATCCCACATCTGCCCTTATTTTGGCTTTATATTTGTTTATTTTTATTTGGTCTTGCCTCTTCAGGACAATCACTTGCATTCGGAGTTGTGAAAGATAATAATCACTCCAGTGTTGCAGGAACAGCTATGGGTATTAATAATATGGCTACTGTGGCCGGTGGAGCTTTATTTCAACCGGTGATTGGTATATTTTTACATTTTAACTGGAATGGAACGTATCATAATGGCAGCCCTTTTTATAGCGTTGAAGATTACCGAAAAGCCTTTATCATCTTACCTTTTTGCTACCTGATAGCCTTTTTAATTGGGAAATTCCTAATACGAGAAACCCACTGCCAGCAACAACCCGATGTCCAAGAGTAAAAGTAGTCACCGCTGGTTAAAGCAGCATTTTAATGATCCGTACGTAAAACGCGCTCAAAAAGAAGGCTTACGCTCACGTTCGGCTTATAAGTTATTAGAGATTCAAGAAAAAACCAAGCTGATTAAGTCTGGTATGAATATTGTAGATCTCGGGGCTTCGCCCGGGGGATGGTCTCAACTAGCCTCTGGAATTGTAGGTACAACAGGAAAAGTTTATGCCTTAGATATTTTGCCGATGGAAACATTAAGCCATGTAGAATTTCTCAAAGGAGACTTTCGAGAAGAATCCATTATGCAACAATTCTTGCAACGTGTACAATCTAAACCCATAGATCTTGTAATTTCTGATATGGCCCCCAACTTTAGTGGGATGCGGAGTGTTGACCAACCCAGATCCATGTATTTAGCTGAATTAGCCTTAGATTTTGCTCAGAAAGTATTAAAGCCAAAAGGTTGTCTTATAGTAAAAACTTTTCAAGGTGAAGGGTTTGAAGCTTTCCTCAAAGACTTAAGAAGCTTATTTGCAAAAGTAACTATTCGAAAACCTTCCGCTTCCAGAGGAAGCTCTGCAGAGGTTTATTTAGTGGCCGTAGGCTATCATAAGGGAAAATAAATTTTTGTATTTATTTTTAATTTATTCTCCCGTTTAAGCCTAGAGCACTAAAAAAAGAGCTTAAAATAATCGAAACCCACAAAAATTAGTATATAATGCCCTCTTTGTGAGAATTGCGAGGTAGTCTAGCTTGAACGACATGCTGAAAAATCTATTTTTATGGCTAATTATTGCTGTCATACTTATCTCCGTATTTAATAATCTCGAACCTCGTAATAACGGTGGAGAACGCTTAACCTATTCTGAGTTTTTGAAAGACGTTCAGCAAGGTAATGTGCAATCTGTAACAATAAGCAACCAAGTTATAAAAGGTCAGTTACATAGTGATAAATCTTTCACCAGTTACATGCCTATTCCTGATCAGTATTTACTCCCTGAATTATTAAAAAAGAATGTCAATGTAAAAGGCGAACCACCACAACAAGAAAGTTTCTTGATGCGGATTTTCATTAATTGGTTTCCTATGTTATTGCTCATTGGAGTATGGATATTTTTCATGCGACAAATGGGCGGCGCTGGAGGAAAAGGTGCTTTATCATTTGGTCGTAGCCGTGCTCGCTTATTAGGTGAAGATCAAGTTAAGGTTACCTTTGCCGATGTGGCTGGTGCTGAAGAAGCAAAAGAAGAAGTCAATGAATTAGTTGATTTTTTAAAGGATCCGGCTAAATTTCAAAAGTTAGGTGGAAAAATTCCACGCGGCGTTTTATTAATGGGACCTCCCGGAACTGGTAAGACGCTTTTAGCTCGTGCTGTCGCAGGTGAAGCAAAAGTTCCTTTCTTTACTATTTCTGGTTCTGATTTTGTTGAGATGTTTGTAGGCGTAGGTGCGTCTCGCGTAAGGGATATGTTTGAGCAAGCTAAAAAGCAAGCCCCCTGTATTATTTTTATCGACGAAATCGATGCCGTTGGGCGTCATCGTGGAGCTGGTTTAGGTGGCGGACATGACGAACGTGAACAAACATTGAATCAATTATTAGTTGAAATGGACGGCTTTGAAGGTAATGAAGGCGTTATCGTTATGGCGGCTACTAATCGGCCCGATGTTTTAGACCCTGCCTTATTGCGCCCCGGTCGTTTTGACCGACAAGTGATTGTTGGGCTGCCTGATATCCGTGGTAGAGAACAAATTCTAAAAGTTCATCTTAGGAAGGTTCCTTATGGAAAAGATGTTAAGCCAGGCATTATTGCTAGAGGCACGCCTGGTTTCTCTGGCGCAGATTTAGCTAACCTAGTTAATGAAGCCGCTTTATTTGCAGCACGAGAAAATAAATCTACCGTTGATATGATTGATCTAGAAAAAGCCAAAGATAAAGTCATGATGGGTAGTGAAAGACGCTCCATGGTAATGAATGAAAAAGAGAAAAAATTAACGGCTTACCATGAAGCCGGACATGCCATTGTGGGACGTTTAGTCCCAGACCATGATCCTGTTTATAAAGTGACTATTATTCCACGTGGTAAAGCCTTAGGCGTCACTATGTTCTTACCGGAAGAAGATCGTTATAGCTATACCAAACAGCGTTTAGAGAGCCAGATAGCCAGTTTATTTGGTGGGCGTATTGCCGAGTACCTGATTTTTGGGCCCGAACAAATCACTACAGGTGCATCAAACGATATACAACGAGCCACTGAAATTGCTCGGAACATGATAACTAAATGGGGTTTATCCGAACGCCTTGGTCCTTTAACCTATAATCAAGAAAATGAAGAAGTATTTTTGGGTCACCAAATAACTAAAAATAATAAATTTTCTGATGACACTGCTCAATTAATAGATGAAGAAAGCCGTAATATTATTGATCGTAATTACAAGCTTGCTGAAACATTATTAAAAGACAACATTGAAAAATTACATCTCATGGCAGAAGCTCTAATAAAATATGAAACGATTGATTCCAGCCAAATAAATGACATTATGGAAGGCAAACTTCCTAGAGAACCCAAGGGATGGAGTAACGGAAGTAAAAAAGATAGTCACCCTTCTGAAAAAAAATCACCTTCGAAAAAAGACTCAACAGTAACTAGCAACGATCCAGCTGCAGATAGCCTGTAATTGATCGAAATAATTTTTTGGATTCGCCATGACAAAAGCCCACAAATATTTTGGGACAGATGGGATTCGCGGCAAGGTAGGTACAAAACCTATTACTCCAGAATTTATTTTAAAATTAGGTTGGGCTGTAGGGAAAGTTTTAGCGAATGGTCGAAACAAAGTTTTAATTGGTAAGGACACTCGTATTTCTGGTTATATGCTTGAATCTGCCTTGGAAGCGGGTTTATCTGCTGCTGGAGTCGATGTCCACCTTTTAGGTCCTATCCCAACACCTGCTATTGCTTTTTTAACCTCTGACTTAGGCGCACAAGCAGGAATTGTAATTAGCGCATCGCACAACCCTTACTATGATAATGGAATTAAATTTTTTTCGCATGAGGGAACTAAATTAGCTGATAGCATTGAATTGCAAATCGAAGCCCATCTTGCCCAACCTATTTATACTGTTGATTCTGCTAAATTAGGAAAAGCAATTCGAGTAGAAGATGCAAAAGTTCGTTACGTTAATTTTTGTAAATCAACCATTCCACATTCTTTTCAATTAAACGGCCTAAAAATCGTTATCGATTGCGCAAATGGTGCTACTTACCATATTGCCCCATCATTATTTTCTGAATTAGGTGCAGACTTAACTGTGCTAGGTGCAAAACCAAATGGTTTAAATATCAACAAAGACTGTGGGTCTACTCATTTAGAACATTTGCAAAAAACTGTTTTATCGCAAAAAGCAGATTTAGGCATTGCATTCGATGGTGATGGTGACCGAGTATTAATGGTAGATCATTTAGGTGAGATTGTTGACGGAGATGAATTACTATTTCTATTAGCCCAACATGGTTTTAAAAAAGGTTACATTAAAGGTGGCATTGTTGGCACTGCTATGAGTAACCTCGGCTTAGAATTAGCTATAAAAGAATTAGGTCTCAATTTTATTCGCACCTCCGTGGGAGACCGATATGTTAATGATGCGTTACAAACCAAAAAATGGCAGTTAGGTGGAGAATCTTCTGGGCACATTATTTCTCGTCGATTAACTAAAACTGGAGATGGAATCATTATTGCCCTACAAGTATTAGAGGCTGTCCAATCATCGGGCCTATCGTTACATATTGCCAAAAAAGGAATGAAAAAAATTCCTCAAATATTAATCAACATTCCGACTGAAAATCCTTTAGCGACCATGAGCGCACCTAACATAAAAAAAGCAGTACAAGAAGCAGAGCTTCTATTAAAAAATCGAGGACGTGTATTATTACGACCCTCGGGAACAGAGTCTGTAGTTCGTGTCATGGTTGAAGGTAACAAATTATCGGAAGTACAATCTATTGCAAATAAATTAGCTGAAACTGTTAAAATTTCAGTAAAATAAATCTTCTTTTATTCGACAGTGACTGATTTTGCTAAATTTCGCGGTTGATCTACATTAGTACCTTTTAAAATCGCTACATGATAAGCTAAAAGTTGTAGTGGGATTGCAAAAATTAGCGGACTAATCACATCGTCTGCTTTGGGAAGTAGAATACTCTTGCTATCATCATGACTATCTAACTCTTCTTGTACAAACAAAATAAGTTGACCATTCCGGGCACGCACTTCTTGGATATTTGACTTAAGTTTTTCTAGCAACGCATTGGATGGGACTAAAACAACTACTGGCATATTACTATCGACTAAAGCAAGCGGTCCATGTTTTAACTCCCCAGCCGGATAAGCTTCGGCTTGGATGTAAGAAATTTCTTTAAGTTTAAGAGCCCCTTCTAGCGCTACTGGAAAATGAATTCCTCGGGCAATAAATAAGGCATGTTCTTTATCGGCAAATAATTTAGCTAATTTTTTTATCGCAGGATCTAATTTTAATGTTTGTTCTAGAAGCTTAGGTAAGCTTCTTAATGCAGACAAACAGGTCGTTTCTTGTTTTTCATCCCAACCATGGGCTAGGCCTAAAAAAGAGGTTAATAATAATAAAACGGTTAATTGAGTGGTAAATGCTTTAGTCGATGCCACACCAATTTCAGGACCGGCTCGAGTTAGTAATACAAAATCAGATTCTCGTACCATAGTACTTCCAGGAACATTACAAATTGTTAATGTAGCTACATAGTTTTCAGTTTTA